>JBEIKS010000115.1:0-7692 GCA_040379625.1 Burkholderiaceae bacterium | reverse complement strand
GATTCTGTATGCAGAGCATGAATTCAATGCCTCCACATTTGCCAGCCGCGTGGTGGCAGGTACAGGCTCTGATTTCTTCTCTGCCATTTGTGGCGGTATCGGCGCTTTGCGTGGACCAAAACACGGCGGCGCCAACGAAGTCGCATTTGAAATTCAAAAACGCTATGACAATCCGGACGAAGCCGAGGCCGATATCCGCGCCCGTGTTGAACGCAAGGAAGTGGTGATTGGTTTTGGACACCCTGTCTACACGGTCAGCGACCCGCGCAACAAGGTGATCAAGGAAGTAGCGCGCAGCTTGTCTGCAGAACAAAGCAACATGAAAATGTTCGACATCGCCGAACGCTTGGAAACCATCATGTGGGACATTAAAAAAATGTTCCCGAACCTGGATTGGTTCAGCGCAGTGAGCTACCACATGATGGGCGTGCCCACAGCCATGTTCACACCCTTGTTCGTGATTTCACGCACATCAGGCTGGTCTGCGCACATTATTGAGCAGCGCATTGATGGCAAGATCATTCGCCCAAGCGCCAACTATATAGGCCCGGAAGATCAAAAGTTCGTGCCAATTGCACAACGCTGATCAAGCTGCGAAGGGGCGCAGCGCATTTATCTGCGCTCGCCCCGTTGTCGTCTTTTGATGAACCCCTTTTTGCTCTGAGCCATGAACACTACAAACCGCAAACCCCTGCCCGGCACCCAACTTGATTTTTTCGATACGCGCGCTGCCGTAGACGCTATAAAACCCGGCGCCTACGACACCCTGCCCTATACCTCGCGCGTGCTGGCTGAAAATCTGGTGCGCCGCTGCGACCCAGCCACACTGACCGCGTCGCTTTCGCAAATTATTGAACGCAAGCGTGAACTGGACTTTCCCTGGTTTCCGGCCCGCGTGGTGTGTCACGACATTTTAGGGCAGACGGCCTTGGTGGACCTGGCCGGTCTGCGCGATGCAATCGCAGACAAGGGCGGTGACCCTTCTCTGGTGAACCCGGTGGTGCCAACGCAATTAATTGTGGACCATTCGCTGGCCGTTGAATGCGGTGGTTTTGATCCGGATGCGTTCACTAAAAACAGGGAAATTGAAGACCGCCGCAACGAGGACCGTTTTCATTTCATCAACTGGACAAAAACCGCATTCCAGAACGTGGATGTGATTCCAGCCGGCAACGGCATCATGCACCAGATCAATCTGGAAAAGATGTCTCCAGTCATTCAAGTGCGCGACGGCGTTGCATTCCCGGACACCTGCGTAGGCACAGACAGCCACACACCGCACGTGGATGCGCTCGGCGTTATTTCAGTAGGTGTGGGCGGGCTTGAAGCTGAAACCGTGATGCTGGGAAGAGCCTCCATGATGCGGCTGCCCGACATTGTGGGTGTTGAGCTGACCGGCAAACGGCAACCCGGCATCACCGCCACAGACATTGTGCTGGCCCTGACCGAATACCTGCGCAAACAGCGCGTGGTGGGTGCCTACATCGAATTTTATGGAGAAGGCGCTTCCAGCCTGACCATAGGCGACCGCGCAACCATTTCCAACATGACACCTGAATACGGCGCGACTGCCGCCATGTTCTACATTGATGAACAAACCATCGATTATTTGCGTTTGACAGGGCGTGAAGACGAACAGGTGAAACTGGTTGAAAACTACGCCAGACTGACAGGCTTGTGGGCCGACAGCCTTAAAAATGCGCAATATGAACGGGTACTGAGCTTTGATTTGTCCAGCGTGGGCCGCAACATGGCCGGGCCGTCAAACCCGCACGCCCGGGTTGCGACTGCAGATCTGGCAGCCAAGGGCATTGCCGTGAATTTGCAAGCTGCCCGCGAGGAAGAAGCAAAAGGCCTGATGCCCGATGGTGCGGTCATTATTGCAGCCATCACCAGTTGCACCAACACCAGCAACCCGCGCAACGTGGTGGCCGCCGGCCTGCTGGCGCGCAACGCCAACAAGCTAGGCCTGCTGCGCAAGCCTTGGGTGAAGTCTTCATTTGCGCCCGGCTCAAAGGTGGCTGAACTGTACTTGAAAGAGTCAGGACTGCTGAGCGAACTCGAGGCGCTCGGCTTTGGCATTGTGGCGTTTGCCTGCACCACCTGCAACGGCATGAGCGGCGCGCTCGACCCTGCAATTCAAAAAGAAATTATCGACCGTGACCTGTATGCCACGGCAGTGTTGTCTGGCAACCGCAACTTTGACGGTCGCATACACCCGTATGCAAAGCAGGCGTTTTTGGCCTCCCCACCGCTGGTGGTGGCCTACGCAATTGCCGGCAGCATCCGTTTCGACATTGAGCGTGATGTTTTTGCTGTGGTCGATGGCAAGGAAATCCGCTTGAAAGACCTCTGGCCCAGCGACGAAGAAATTGATGCGATTGTGGCTGCGTCCGTCAAACCCGAGCAATTCAGGCAAGTCTACATTCCCATGTTTGACTTGGGGCTCATTGAAAAATCAAAAAGTCCGCTGTACGACTGGCGCGAAAAAAGTACTTACATCCGCCGCCCGCCTTACTGGGGCACCGAAGGTCAAGGCGCACTGGCCGCAAGGCCGCGCACCCTGGCCGGTATGCGGCCGCTGGCGGTATTGGGTGACAACATCACAACCGACCATTTGTCGCCTTCCAATGCCATTATGCTCAACAGCGCAGCCGGTGAATACCTCGCCAAAATGGGTCTGCCTGAAGAAGACTTCAATTCATACGCAACGCACCGTGGCGATCACCTGACTGCGCAGCGGGCCACCTTCGCCAATCCCACATTGAAAAATGAAATGGTGATGGAAAACGGCAAAGTGAAAGCCGGTTCACTGGCGCGCATTGAGCCGGAAGGCAAAGTGACGCGGATGTGGGAAGCCATTGAAACCTACATGGAACGCCAGCAACCGCTGATCATCGTGGCTGGTGCTGACTACGGTCAGGGCTCCTCACGCGACTGGGCGGCAAAGGGCGTGCGTCTGGCAGGCGTTGAAGCGATTGCGGCAGAAGGCTTTGAGCGCATCCACCGCACCAACCTCATTGGCATGGGTGTGTTGCCACTGGAATTCAAGTCCGGTGACAACCGCAACACCTACAGCATTGACGGCACAGAAACCTTTGATGTTCAAGGGGAACGCAAACCGGGAGCCACACTGACATTGGTGATCAACCGCAAAAACGGCGAACGCGTGGATGTGCCCATGACTTGCCGACTGGACACCGCGGAAGAAGTGGCGATTTACGAAGCCGGTGGCGTCTTGCAGCGTTTTGCGCAAGACTTTCTCGAATCAACAACGTCCGCCTAAGCGCAGGAAAGACCCTTCATGGCCCACGCACCACAAATCAAGATACCCGCAACCTACATTCGCGGCGGCACCAGCAAGGGGGTATTCTTTCGCTTGCAAGACCTACCTGAGCCGGCGCAAACACCCGGCGCAGCCCGTGATGCTGTGCTGTTGCGTGTCATCGGCAGCCCCGACCCTTACGGCAAACAGATCGACGGCATGGGGGGTGCAACCTCAAGCACCAGCAAAACCGTGATTTTGTCTAAAAGCAGCCAACCCGGGCATGACGTGGATTACCTGTTCGGACAGGTCTCCATCGACAAGGCCTTTGTTGACTGGAGCGGCAACTGCGGCAATTTGTCGGCTGCGGTGGGTGCATTTGCCATCAGCGCAGGTCTGGTGGACGCGGACCGCATTCCCCGTGACGGAATCGCCGTGGTTCGCGTCTGGCAGGCCAACATTGGCAAAACCATTGTTGCGCATGTTCCGATGACCCATGGGGAAGTTCAGGAAACCGGGGACTTTGAGCTTGATGGTGTCACCTTTCCGGCCGCTGAAGTTCAACTGGAATTCATGGACCCGGCAGCCGATGAAGAGGGTAGCGGTGGTTCCATGTTTCCCACAGGCAACCTGATTGATGAACTTGATGTGCCGGGCGTGGGTAAGTTACAGGCGACCATGATCAACGCCGGCATTCCAACCATCTTCGTGAATGCGCAGGACATTGGCTACACCGGCCAGGAATTGCAGGAGGCCATCAACAGTGATCCCAAGGCATTGGCGATGTTTGAAACCATACGGGCCCACGGTGCGGTTCGCATGGGCTTGATCAAGCAGGTGGAAGAAGCCGCCAACCGCCAGCACACACCCAAGGTGGCCTTTGTGGCAAAGCCTGCGGACTATGTTTCCTCCAGCGGCAAAACCGTCCAGGCCAGCGACATCGACTTACTGGTGCGTGCGCTCTCCATGGGCAAACTGCATCACGCCATGATGGGTACGGCAGCGGTTGCAATTGGCACTGCAGCAGCCATCTCAGGCACGCTGGTGAATCTGGCTGCCGGTGGCGGAGCACCCGCCGCCGTGCGTTTCGGACACCCTTCAGGCACGCTGCGGGTAGGTGCGCAGGCTGAATGCACCAATGGGGAATGGACCGTAAAAAAGGCCATCATGAGTCGCAGTGCACGCGTATTGATGGAAGGTTGGGTGCGCATACCCGGAGACACGTTTTAAGGTTTGAGTGTTGTCTTAAAACCAACCGTCAGGGTGATGGCTTGAACCTCGTTCCCGATTCATTATTGAGGCACTTGAGGAACATGAGACTAAAAATGCCATGAAAGGTGTTCTGCTGTGGAAGAAAAGAGCCTGTGAGGCTCTTTTCTTTTTGGGAGCTGCAAGCATGCCAGCGTTGGTCTGGGCCAATTGCTATGAAAAGGCCGGGGCGCACTATGCAGTGAACCCGTGGCTGCTCAAGGCAATTGCGTCTGTTGAATCCAATGAAAACCCACAGGCAAAAAACATCAACCGCCAATTCAGGCAACTCAATGAAGACATTGGGATGATGCAGATCAATTCAATCTGGTTGCCGCAACTGGCCAAGTTCGGCATTTCAAGAGAATCCTTGTTTGAAGAATGCCTGAACATTCACATCGGCGCCTGGATACTGGCCCAGCAGATTCAAACCTATGGAAACACCTGGACCGCCGTAGGCGCCTACCACAGCAGAACACCGGAGAGAAACCGGTGGTATGCGCAAAAAGTGGCAGCGCGCCTTAAAGGCTGGGGAAAACTTTAAGGCGCTAGAACCGCTTTAAATACTATTGACCAGCCCAAATCAGGGGTCGCTTGTCCGCCCACGGGTGCGCCTTTTCCAGTTGCCCGGCCAAACTGAACAAAGTGCTTTCATCGCCAAACCGTGCGGTGAACATCATGCCCAACGGCAAGCCAGAGGTACTGAAATGCAAGGGAACACTCATGGAGGGTTGCCCGGTGACATTGGCTGGCATGGTCTGCGAACAATAGTTGTAGACGCGCTCAGCGGCCTTGATGACAAAGTCTCGACGCTTGGCAATGTTGCCGATTGGCAGTTTGTCCAGCGCCTTGAGCAGCAAAGAATCCACCAGACCGGGCAGCAACCCGCCCACTGCCACAGGCGGGGTTCCCAAGGTGGAGGTCAGCAACACATCGTAGGGTTCAAAGTAGGTCATCCAGTTTCTTGAGAACTTCTGCATGTACCACAAGGCCAAGGTAATGTCGCCTGCGTTGAAGGCCTCGCCCATGTTCTTCAAGCCCCAGGTTCTCAATTCGAAATCGGATGCACTGGCTTTTTTACCCAACAGTATTTCGCCTTCACGGATGGTGGCGTTGATTTCAGCGGCAATTAAAATGGAATAGTTGTAGATGAATTCGTCGCGGTCAATCGGCAAACCCACCTCCTCCACTGTGTGCCCCAGCGCTTCCAGGTCTTTCGCTGTTTTAAGCACGCATTGCTTGAGTTCTGGGTCAAGAACAAGGCCCAGACAGGGGTCTGTAGAAAAAGCGATTTTAAGTTTGCGCGGCGCTTTTTGAAGCGCTTCTGCATACGGGCCGGACGGCGCTGGCAAACGCAGCAATTGTGCCGGATACTCACCCTGAAGCGCATCAAGCATGATGGCAGAATCGCGGACACTGCGCGACACCACATGCTCTGCAATAAAACCGAACCAGCCTTCACCGCCCTCAGGGCCGGAAGGCACCCTGCCCCGACTGGGCTTGATACCGAACAAACCACAACACGATGCCGGAATGCGTATGGACCCTCCGCCATCGCTGGCACTGGCCATGGGAATGACGCCGGACGCCACTGCGGCGCTGGCACCTCCGCTGGAGCCACCTGGGCTATAACTGGGGTTCCAAGGGTTGCGCACAGGCCCGGTCAGCTCAGGTTCGGTTGAAGGGGTGATACCCAATTCCGGGGTCGCTGATTTTCCGAAAATATTCAGGCCAGATGCCTTCAGACGCTTTACATATTCGGAATCTTGGGCTGGAACACTGTCACGAAAAAAACGGCTGCCCATCATCATGGGAACACCGGCGTAATTGGCGGCCAAGTCCTTGAGCAAGATAGGCACGCCGGCGAACGGCCCGTAAGGCGTGTGGCGGGCGTGTTCACGGGCAATGTCATACATTGGTCTGACCAAAAAATTCAGCTTGCCATTGACGCGTTCGCTACGCGAGATGGCCTCTTCCAACAACTCCGAGGCACTGACCTGCTGGCTTCTAACCAGCCCGGCCAGCCCTGTTGCATCGTACTGATCGTATTCCTTGAACATTGTGCCTGTCTCCTTTATTTCTGGAAAGAAGGCTATCACCTTTCAAGTTTCAAGAACAGGACGCAGTTACAAGGCCCACAGTTCACGATTCATGCGCACTGCGAAGTCAAAATCACCGTCATGCTCGACCAAAGCCCTCGCAGTCAGACCGTTTCTGTCTTTGGCGTTTACATTGCAGCCAAACTGTTGCAATCGCTTCAACATATCCATGTCTTTGTTTTGTGCAACCGTGTGCATGATGGTGCGGCCTGTCAGCGGATCAATGGGCGTGTAGGCATAAGCCCTCAACCGGCAATCAGAGGCATTGAGTTGTTCTTGATTGATAAGCACATGCTTGTCGGCCCGCAAATTCTTCGCCAACAAAGCCCAGGCATGGGCGTAGTGGCTGTTCAAGCCCAAGGCTTTTTTTATCAACTGCAATGCAGTGTCACTCACGCCATTGGGAGAGGCTCTGGACAAATACTGATTACCCCTCAGATGCAAATCAGCCAATAAAGTCCAGCCAAAATGGTTGCCTGGGAAACGTCGGGTGAATTCAAACATACTGTCCTCAAAAATTCCGATTGCCTCTGGACGAAGCGCTGCGGTGTTTTCGTTGAGCAGTCGGCAAACAGACATCAGCACTGTCTGTTCGCCCATCCCTCCAGTGGTTTCCTTAATTTTTTTCGAGAAACTTTCCATCAATTCTGTCTGATCTGACGTGAACCGAGAATATGTTCGCTCATAAAAATGGTTCAGTGGGCTGGCCAACAAATAGCAAAACGCCGCCAACTGGGTGTCGGATCCAAAAGTCTCAAACAATTTTGAAAACGCGTAGAGCGGGTCAGCCAATATTCCCGAATTTGGAATTTCGACTGGCCTCATCGGGTTTGCATGCCTTGCAATGGCTGTCAGTGGTGCGAGCATGGCAGGCCCCCCCGACACAAGCGCTTGCGCCAACTGCGGTCGCCAGGAAAACGCTTGGTGCACTAACTCCAAGGCGGTTCTGGAAATGAGCCCAAAGTTTAAGGTCTGAGAGGAATCCAGATACAGGGCAGCCTCACATAAAACTTTCGCATACATTTTAGGGTTTACAGCCTCTACCACTGCATTGAAAAAGCTCTGCATGCGACCCTTATC
>JBEIKS010000114.1:0-7712 GCA_040379625.1 Burkholderiaceae bacterium | reverse complement strand
TCGCTGTAATTCAGAAAGCGGCTGCGTGGCATACCCTGCTTGGAGAGGCGCTCATAGTTGCTCAGAAAACCGGAATTGGCAGGAGCCTCATCTGCGAAAGACACCGCAGGAACACTCATCAGCATGGCAGAAGCCAAAGCGATACTCATGAAAAACCGGGGGGCACGAACATTCATGTTTTTTCTTTCTTGGGGTCAAGGGTCATCAATAGGCAGGTTAAAACCGCTTCGGGCTAACCCTAGCTATTTCTGATTATACGCAGCAATTTTTCGATGCAAATCTGAAAAAGCTGGCAGTCACCAGGCCCATTTGGAATTCAGCGCCCCCAGCACCAGATTCGGATACTCCGCCTTGCCCAGACTGCCGTTGTAGCGACCCAGCGCTCTGGAAACATTGCCCTTTTCAATATCAAGGTAATGTCGAAGAATGACGCAGCCATAGCGAATGTTGCTACGCATGTTGAACAAGGTACTGGGGTTGCCATCGCCAATGACGCGGGTCCAGAAGGGCATCACCTGCATCAGCCCGCGCGCCCCCACGTGGCTGATGGCGTATTGCCTGAAGCCGCTCTCCACCTCAATGAGCGCCAACACCAACTGCGGATCAAGACCGGCACGCTGCGCCTCATAGCGGGCCGTTTTCAGAAGGTCTTCACGCAATATCGGGTCGTCAAGCTTCTTGCGCAAACGCCCATGCATCTCAGACATCCAGCGCTCACGCTCAGACTGGGAATTGAACAAGGGCTCAGGCGGTGTGCGGTCGTGCAGTGCTGCCTGCAGCGCTAGACGAACCGCATCAGACAGCGGCTCATATTGCTGAGAACCTGCCCATGCGGTGCCCGGGCCCAACAGGCCACTGAAAAAAACGGCCGAGACAAACCAGAGGCAGACAAAAACACGTTTCGCCAGCAACCCCTTCGCAAACACCTTCGCCACGACCGCACTGACACTGCCTGCAACCATACACTCCACCCAGTTTTTACCGATGCATCACCCCAACAAACCCGCCTTTGCCGCCTCCACCGCTGCGATGAGGCGGGCAGCGGCGTCTGCCAGCAACCACTTACCGTCGTCGGTGGCTTCAGGCGTACTGCGACGTGCCTGAAACTCGACAAAACCCTCTTTCAGGCCACGGTCTCCTATGGTGAGTCGGAAAGGAGCACCTATGAGTTCCCAATCTGCGAACATTGCCCCCGGTCTCTCATCCCTGTCGTCAAGAATGACATCGATGCCGGCTTTTTTAAGGTCGGCGTACAGGGTGTCGGCAGCCTGCCTGACCTCTTCCGAGCGGCGATAAGCAATGGGGCACAACACCACCTCAAAGGGGGCAATGGAAATCGGCCAGATCATGCCCTTGTCGTCGTGGTTCTGCTCAATGGCTGCCCCGAGAATACGGGTCACGCCTATGCCATAGCAACCCATTTCCATCACGGCAGGCTTGCCGTTTTCTTCCAGAAACGTAGCATTCAGGGCCTCGGAGTATTTGGTGCCCAAATAAAACACATGCCCGACTTCAATGCCACGGCACAAAGCCAACTTACCTTTGCCATCCGGAGACGGGTCACCCTCGACAACATTGCGCACATCAGCCACTTCAGGCTCGGGCAAATCTCGGCCCCAGTTCACGCCATGCAAGTGCGCGTCTTTTTCGTTGGCACCACAAATAAAGTCAGACATCACGCTGACTGCGCGGTCGGCAACCACCCGAACGGCGGCTGAAACACCCACTGGCCCCAGTGAACCGGGGGCGCAATTGAAGGCGCGCACAATTTCCTCTTCGGTGGCCATGCGGCAATCTGCCAGACCCGCCAATTTGCCCACCTTGATTTCATTGGCTTCATGGTCGCCACGAACCAGTACCAACACCACAGCAGCGGGTTTTCCAGTGGGCTTGCCGGCCTCGTCTTTGTCTTCTACTGCAAACACCACCGCCTTGACCGTGTCTGACAAAGGGCGGTTCAACAAGCCGGCGACGTCCTCACACTTGCTCAGGCCCGGTGTCGGAAACTTCTCCAATGCGCAAGCGGGTGCTTTTCTCTGCCCCACCGCCACCGCTTCGGCCAGCTCAACGTTGGCTGCGAAATCGGAATCAGGACAGTAGGCAATTGCGTCTTCACCCGTGTCGGCAATGACATGAAACTCATGGCTGCGGGTGCCGCCTATGGAACCTGTGTCGGCGGCCACGGCGCGGTAGACCAAACCCATGCGGGAAAAAATGCGCTGATAGGCATCGAACATGGTGTCGTAGCTTTTCAGGGCGGCTTCCATGTTGCGGTCAAAGGAATAGGCATCCTTCATGACAAACTCACGGCCTCGCATCACACCGAAGCGCGGACGAATCTCATCGCGAAACTTGGTTTGTATCTGGTAAAAATTCACTGGTAACTGACGGTAGCTTTTAATTTCACGGCGCGCCACATCGGTGATCACGTCCTCGTGCGTGGGGCCAATGACAAACTCACGCTGGTGACGGTCTTTCAAACGCAGCAACTCAGGACCGTACTTTTCCCAACGGCCAGACTCTTGCCACAACTCGGCGGGCTGAACAGCAGGCATCAGAACTTCAACAGCGCAGGCGCGATTCATTTCTTCGCGAATAATGGCTTCCACCTTGCGCACGCTGCGCAGGCCCACAGGCATGTAGGTATAAATGCCACCGGCCAGTTTTTTGATCATGCCTGAGCGCATCATCAATTGCTGGCTGACAACATCCGCGTCAGCGGGGTTTTCTTTAAGGGTATTTAGAAAAAACTGGGATGCACGCATAGAGTTTTGCTCGAAAGTCACCACCAGAGGGTTCTGGTGCTTATAATAGGAAGCAGAATTGTAAAGAATATGTTGGGGCTTGTATGCTGGATAGAGACGGCTTTCGGCCCAATGTAGGCATTATCCTCGTCAATGCACGAAAACAGGTATTTTGGGGCAAGCGGGTAAAGGAACATTCGTGGCAATTTCCTCAGGGTGGTATCAAGTACGGCGAAACGCCCGAACAAGCCATGTTCAGGGAATTGCATGAAGAAGTGGGCCTTTTACCGGAACATGTCCAAATTATTTCCAGAACGCGTCATTGGTTGCGCTATGAAGTGCCTGACCAATGGATACGTCGTGAATGGCGGGGAAACTACAGAGGGCAGAAGCAGATCTGGTATTTGATCAAACTGGTGGGACGAGACAGTGATGTCAGCCTGCGCGCAACTGATCATCCTGAATTTGACGCATGGCGGTGGAACGACTTCTGGATTCCACTGGAATCCGTGATTGAATTCAAGCGGGATGTTTATCGTCGTGCCTTGAACGAACTTGCGCGTTTTTTGTTCGGTAAAAACGACCCGCGTCGCCAACCCAGTGAAGACATCTGGAAACTGCCAGAGGAAGAAGTGCCCACCATCGCCACCACAGCCGCTGAGGCCAATGGCGCAACCGCGGCAGTTGTCAGTCCAGTACCACCAGATTGTCGCGGTGTATGAGTTCAGGCTCATCGATGTAACCTAGCAGCGCCTTGATCTGGCTGCTGGGTTGCTTGGCAATTTTTCTGGTTTCAGCGGCTGAATAATTCACCAAGCCTCTGGCCACTTCCTGTCCGGCCGCATTCAGGCAAGACACAATATCGCCCCGCAAAAATTCCCCTTCCACATGGTGCACGCCAACCGGCAAGAGGCTCTTGCCGCCGGAGCGCAGCGCCGTGGCAGCCCCCTCATCCAGGTAAATGCGCCCCTTGAGCTGCAGGTGGTCGGCCATCCACTGCTTTCGGGCAGCCAGACGTTCTACGGGGGCCTGCAATTCGGTTCCGATGCGCTCACCGGCAGCCAGCCGAGTCATGACATCAGGTTCACGGCCTGCGGCAATCACGGTGGCAGCACCGCTGCGTGCAGCCCGTTTCGCCGCCGTAATTTTTGTCAGCATGCCGCCTGTGCCCACCTTTGAACCAGCACCACCGGCCATTCGCTCCAGTTCAGGGTCGCCGGCCTGCGCCAATTGAATCAGCTTAGCGGCAGGGTCTTTCCTTGGGTCGGCACTGAAAAGCCCTTGTTGGTCTGTGAGTATGATCAAGGCGTCCGCCTCTATCAGGTTGGCCACCAAGGCACCCAGGGTGTCGTTGTCGCCAAACTTGATTTCATCTGTGACCACGGTGTCGTTTTCATTAATGACGGGCACCACCTTTAGGTTGAGCAAGGTAAACAAGGTGGAACGGGCATTCAGGTAGCGTTCGCGGTCCGCCAGATCGGCATGGGTCAGCAACACTTGCGCTGTCACCAGGCCGTGCTGGGCAAAGCAGCCCTCATAGACCTGCGCCAGCCCCATTTGCCCCACAGCCGCAGCGGCCTGCAATTCATGAACTTCGCTGGGTCGCTTGGCCCAGTTAAGCCGTTGCATGCCCTCTGCGATGGCGCCCGAAGATACCATCACCACCTCTTTGCCACTGGCAATGAGCAAGGCAATCTGCTGCGCCCAGCGTGAGATGGCCTCGCGGTCCAACCCGGCCCCGTTGTTGGTCACCAGACTGGAACCAACTTTTACAACGAGGCGCCGGGCCTGCTTAATCACCGATGGGGTGGATGGGTTCATCAAGCAAAGATCCTTCAGATGCAGCAGCAGCGGCCAGGGCTTCTTCAGCCGCAATTTCTTCGGCAAGACGCCGGGCCAGATAGGTTTGAATGTCAAGCATCAAGCGCTGGCAGTGCTCACCGGTCAAGCCGGAAATTGAATGAACCTCGCCTTCCCAACCTGTTGCCTCTGAAAACCGGCGCACGATGTCTGCAATGCGCTCTGCGCGCTCTTCCTCTGGCACCATATCAATTTTATTCAACACCAACCAGCGGGGCTTGGAGTAGAGGTCTTCATCGTATTTGCGAAGTTCTTCCACAATTGCAATGGCATCGGCCACCGGGTCTGCACCTTCATCGAAGGGTGCAATATCCAAGAGGTGAAGCAACACGCGGGTGCGCGACAAATGCTTTAAAAACTGGATGCCCAAGCCGGCGCCTTCGGCAGCACCTTCAATCAGACCGGGCACGTCTGCAATCACAAAGCTTTTTTCCGGGGAAACACGCACCACGCCCAAATTCGGATGCAGTGTTGTAAATGGATAGTCAGCAATTTTCGGGCGTGCATTGGAAACGGCTGCGATGAGCGTGGATTTTCCAGCGTTTGGCATGCCCAGCAAGCCCACATCGGCCAGCACTTTAAGCTCGAGCCGCACACGGCGACGTTCGCCTTCGCGACCTGGCGTGTGCTGTTTGGGCGCACGGTTCACACTGCTTTTAAAATGCAGGTTGCCCATGCCGCCTTCACCGCCCTGGACCAGCAACACTTCCTGACCGTGCTCGGTCAGGTCAGCCACAATCAAACCGGTGTCTTCATCGAGCACCAAGGTGCCCACGGGCATGCGCAGCACGATGTCGTCGCCGCCGGCGCCGAAGCAATCGGCACCACGGCCGTTTTCACCATGCTTGGCGCGGAACATGCGGGTGTAGCGGTAGTCGATCAGGGTGTTGATGTTGCGATCTGCAATGGCATAAATATGCCCACCGCGTCCGCCATCACCACCATCAGGACCCCCTTTGGGAATGAATTTTTCACGGCGAAAACTGGCAGCGCCGTTGCCGCCGTTGCCAGCAATGACCTCAACGAGTGCTTCGTCAATGAACTTCATAAAAAATCAGACCTTATAAAAACAAAGGCCCTGCAATAAGCAGGGCCCGGAGCAGCACTGTGTGCCGCTATCCTGCCACCAACCGAAGCAATCAGGCTTCGGAAGGAATCACACTCACGGTGTGGCGGTTCAATGCGCCCTTGATGGAAAATTTGACATGGCCATCGACCAAGGCAAACAAGGTGTGGTCTTTACCCATACCCACATTAGGACCTGCATGAACGCGGGTTCCGCGCTGGCGAATAATAATGCTGCCTGCGTTGATCGCTTCACCACCGTAGACTTTGACGCCAAGTCGTTTTGACTCGGAATCGCGTCCGTTTCGCGTAGAGCCGCCGCCTTTTTTACTTGCCATTTACACTCTCCTTGCGACTGATCAGCCGTTGATGGCTTCTACTCGGATTTCAGTGAAATTCTGACGATGGCCTTGGCGCTTTTGATAGTGCTTGCGACGACGCATCTTGAAAATCTTCACTTTGTCATGACGACCCTGAGATACGACCACAGCTTTGACCGAGGCACCATCAACGAGTGGGCTGCCAACGCGCAGAGATTCTCCGCTACCGATGGCGAGCACTTCGCTCAATGTGATTTCCTGGCCAATGTCTGCTGGTATCTGTTCTACTTTCAATTTTTCACCCGCAACAACCTTATACTGCTTGCCGCCGGTTTTTATGACCGCATACATTTGTTGACCTCTTGATAAAATTTCCCGCACAAACGCGGAAAAGTCCAAGATTATGAAAGAATTTCCGATAGAAGTCAAAAACTTATGATTCCTGCGCTTGCCAGTATAATAAACGCAGAATTCGATGAGACGTTCAATGTGCCGTTTTGAGGAAACATGGATAGCAAAGTTGCCCCCCTGACCGCCCAAGCGGTGCTTTCACCCGTCGCCGCAGACATGCAGGCCATGAATGAAACCATCCGCGCCAGCCTGCGCTCCGAGGTTGCGCTCATCAACCAGATTTCAGACTACATCATTCAGGCCGGCGGCAAGCGCTTGCGCCCCGCGCTGGTCTTGCTGGTGGCTCGCGCGCTGAAACTGCCAGAAGAAAAAATGCCGCTGGCCCACCAACTCGCCGGGGTGGTTGAGTTCATACACACCGCCACTTTGTTGCACGACGATGTCGTGGATGAATCAGACCTGCGCCGCGGCAGAAAAACCGCCAACGCCATGTTCGGCAATGCCGCCTCGGTGCTGGTGGGCGACTTTTTATACTCGCGCGCTTTCCAGATGATGGTGAGCGTGGGCGAAATGCGCATCATGGAAATACTTGCGGACGCCACCAACACCATCGCAGAAGGCGAAGTGCTGCAGTTGCTCAACCTAGGGTGCGCGGACGTCTCAGAGTCCAGTTACTTCAAGGTCATTGAATACAAAACCGCCAAGCTGTTTGAAGCGGCAGCCCGTCTGGCTGCGGTGCTGGCTGGTGCTGATGCAGAAACAGAACGCGTTCTGGGCGAATATGGCCGCCTGCTGGGTACGGCGTTTCAACTCATCGACGACGTACTCGACTACGCCGGCGACAGCAATGCCTTGGGTAAAAATGTCGGCGACGACCTGCGCGAAGGCAAACCCACATTGCCGCTTATCCACGCACTGAGCAACGCCGAACCCCGCGTGGCGGAAAAAATCCGGGCAGCCATTGAAAACGGCGGCACCGACGAAGTCGCCATCATTCTGGCGCACATACAAAAAAGCGGTTCCATTCAGTACACCGAAAACTACGCCCGAAAAATGGCAGAAAACGCCATTGAAATTGCCGGCATTCTGCCACCCTCCCCTTTCAGAACCAGCTTGATAGAGCTGTGCCATCTGGCGGTTCACCGCAGTCACTGACACCTCACCCTTCTCTGACTTGTTCATTCCAAGACGCTTGTAAGTTTGTCAGCGAACAGTTGGATTTTTTCAAAGCCATCAGAATTGGCGCATGAAACAGATTCTCATTGCGAGATACCCCCGAATGGCGGTATCTTTTCAGCACATGAATCAACAAAAATTCCTTTAGGAGATTAAAAACATGAAAAAAATCGTTCTGGGTTTGGCTATTTCTCTG
>JBEIKS010000113.1:0-7843 GCA_040379625.1 Burkholderiaceae bacterium | reverse complement strand
CTTCACTTTTTCGACCAATTCGCGCCTGACGCCTGCAAGTAATGTGAGCGCATTGCTGGGTGACACCTGGACTGAGCCAATCACGGCGCGGTTTAACTGCTGAATACTGTCGAAGCCAACATAGTCTGTGTCCCTCTGCTCCAAGCCAGCACTTGCCTTGGCCTTCATACCAGCCAACTCAAACGGGATGTTATAAATAGCCGTAAACGAATCTTGGCGGGTTTTGTTTTGACTCTCGGAAGGTACGGATCCAAAAAAGAAAGTACCCAAAGACTCTTTGTCTTTCCTTGAAAAGTCGAAAGACATTTCACCAACAGGCAATATCTGAAAAATGTTAAAACTGTAGGTTTGTGATTCCGTTTTTCCTGAAAATCGAAGAGTGCCCTGACGGGGATTGGCCGCAAACTGTTCTCTGTCAAGAGGAGCCGGCGCTGTCAGCGTTGAACTGTCTTGCAGGGTTTGCAAGGTAATGCGGGTGGTTTCGCCACGCCATGAAAAACTGGCCGCCCCGTTTTTATTTTTGAAGGTATTAAAGTCACGGTAACCGTCGCCATGGTCGTTGGCCACATTCACAAAAGCAGAAAAAGCACCCAATGTTTTTGTCGCTGACACACGGCCTTCGCGTTGGCCATAACTGCCGATGGTTGCACTGAGGGCGGCTGAATCCGGTGTTTTTACATCTCGCTTGGTCACAATGCGAACCACACCACCGGTGGCACCTTCGCCGTAGGCCACTGAGTTTGCACCCGCAATCAATTCAATTCGCTCAATCAATTCCAACGGGATTGAAGACAAACGGGCTGAGGACAGGTCGGGTTCGGAAAGCCTGACATCGTCGAGGTACACCACAGTGTTGGAAATTGCAGTTTCGCCAAAACCGCCTAAATCAATCACCTTGTTTTTACTGCCATCGGTAGACGTGATGGCATACACCAGACCCAACTTTTCAATGGCCTCGGACAAATCGGTGAAGCCGCTTTTCCGGATGTCATCGCCACGAATGACTGTCATGCCGGGAACAATGGTGTTGTTGTCTTTTTCTTTGGCCAGACGGGTGGACACAATGGTGAGGTCGGGAATTTGATTGTCCGCCCAAACCACTGAACTTGCGCTGATGCAGGAAAGTACACCGAGTTGAACAGCGCGAGGAAAAAAGGATGGTTTTTTTCTGTAAGACTTCAAAGGTTTCTCCAATGCACGCCCGCCGCGTGCAGTTACAAACTGGAGAAGACAAAGAGGGGAAGATCACCATGACACGGGTGTTTTTGACACCGGTGCATCACACACTAAAACGACTTGGACAGGGACCACCGCCCACTGCCTCCCCGCAGTGCCGAATGCCCATCAACTGCGGAGCCGATGGGGTTTTAGGCCGGTATCCGGGCTTGAAAGACTTGATAGGTCGCCTTCCCATCCTGCTTGGACAGTGGCATTTGACCTACCCACACTTTCTTACCGTTGCGGGGGCAGCACAGGCTTGGCACCTGTTTCCCGTTTAACCCGCCTTTAGAAAGGCGGGCACCTTAAACGAGGCGAAGTATAGCAAAGCTTTTAAAAAATCAAACTTGGAATCAGGACTAACCCCTAACCCGTCGGGGGATAAAATACTCAATCAACATCCATGACCTCAAGGTGCACGGGAAAGCCCCACAGGCGGTCTACATACGCCATGGTTTTTTCGACCTCTTCCGTGTCGAGCGGACGATTGCGCCTGCGCATTTGGGTCAGTACCAAGGAGCGGTCCGTCATGCGGGCATAGGAGGTCACTTGAATGTCAGGCACATTGAATTCACGGGAATACTGATCGGCCAGCAAGCCACGCACGCGGCGGTAGCCTTGGTCGTTGTGGATGGAGTCGATCACCAGCTCGCGTTGCTCGGCGTGGTCCGCAACTGCGAACAAGCGAAAATCTCGGATGACCTTGGGGGAAAGAAATTGGCGGATAAAAGACTCGTCCTTGAAGTTTCGCATGGCGAAATCCAGCACCTTCAACCAATCGCCCGTGCCGGCAATGTCCGGAAACCACTCACGGTCTTCCGGCGTGGGGTCTGTGACCATGCGCTTAAGGTCGTTGTAGATGGCAAAGCCCAGGGCATACGGATTCAAGCCGACATACGGACCGTCTTCTGGCAAGGGTTGATACACCACATTGGTGTGCGAGGTTAAAAACTCGAGCATGAAACCATCAGACACCAAACGTTCGTCATAAAGTGTATTGAGCAAGGTGTAATGCCAAAAACTGGCCCAGCCTTCGTTCATGACCTTTGTTTGGCCCTGCGGGTAAAAATACTGAGACATGCGGCGCACAATCCGTATCAGTTCACGTTCCCACAGTTTTAATTTCGGTGCTTCTTTTTCTATGAAATACAGCAGGTTTTCAACGGGCTCGCTGGGGTAGTTGTCGCGTTCGCGTTCAATTTTTGCAGCCTCTGGCAATGAGACCGTGGCCATGATGGAATTGTACTGTCTGCGTTTTTCTTCCGCAATGTATTCTGCACGGGTTCTTAACTCTTCCTCTGACTGGTAGCGCCGTTTATAGCGGCTGACACCAAACATTTGCAAGGCATGCGCAGCGTCCAGCACTTGCTCAACGGCTTCGAAGCCATAGCGCTCTTCACAGTCGGTGACGTAGTTTTTCGCAAACACCAGATAGTCGATGATGGCGTCGGCCTGTGTCCATTGCTTGAATAAATAATTGCCCTTGAAAAAAGAGTTGTGCCCGTAACAGGCATGCGCAATGACCAATGTCTGCATGGTCATTGTATTTTCTTCCATCAAATAAGAAATACAAGGGTTGGAATTGATGACCACTTCATAGGCCAGATTCTGCATGCCCTTGTCATACAGGTGTTCGTTGCGTGCAAACGACTTGCCAAAACTCCAGTGCGGATACATAACGGGCATGGCGCCTGAGGAATAGGCGTCCAGCATTTGTTCTGCAGAAATAACTTCAATCTGATTGGGGTAAAGATCCAGCTTGAATTTGTTCTGTGCAAGATCTGCGATTTTTGCATCGATCTTTTCCAGAAGGCTGAAAGTCCATTCATTGCCTTCTTTGTCGAGTGGGTCTGTCATCTGTAGCCCCCCCATTTTGCGCTGACCGAACGTTTTTCAAACAGGCCGCGGAACACCGGATAGATATCTCGCCGGCTGAACAGTTTTCTCATTGAGAAAAACCCGTCAAAGCGGTCTGCCAGGGTTTCGTAGGCGTCCCACAAATCGGAGGACCGATGCAAGCCCATGATGGCCGAGGGCATGGTTTCTACATAAGCGTAATACCGAACACCGGGCATGATGTTTTCTGCCAGCGCAGCGGTGGCGACACGGGCATCGCGCTCTGAGGCATCGCCGTCAGAAGCCTGAGCGACGTAAACATTCCACTGCGAGGCAGGAAAGCGTTCTTTCATGATTCCTGCCATTAATTCAATGGCGGGTAATATTTCGGTGCCCCCTGATTTGTTGCCATAAAAAAAAGTATGTTCGTCTACTTCTTCCGCTTCATCGGTGTGCCGGATAAACACCAAAGACACCGCCTCATATTTTTTGGTGAGGAACAAATACAGCAAGGTATAAAACCGTTTTGCCAAGTCTTTTTTCTGTTCGTCCATGGAGGCGGAAACATCCATCAAACAAAACATGACAGCACTGGTTGAAGGTTCCGGCGTAATGACGCGGTGCCGGAAGCGCAGATCGATTTCATCCAGAAAAGGGACGTAGGGAGCAGCCGGAGCAAGCCCGGGGCTTTTCAAGGCAGAGGCTTCTTTTTCTGCCAATGCAGCAATGGAGGTTGCTTTTTCAGCGTCCTCTTCATCGTCGTCTTTTTTGTCTGCGTCTGCTTCTTCTTCCTGCTTGAGATTAAACAGCCCGCCCAAGGCCATGCGTCTGGCCACAGAGGCCTTCATGGTGCGCAGCACCGACAATGCCGTGGGAGAACCTGAATGGGTGTAGCCCGCGTGGTGGCTTTTGAATAATTTGACGGTGGTGAGTTCTTTTTTTAACAACTCAGGCAATTCGAGATCGTCAAAATACAAACCCAAAAACTCTTCGCGAGACAATACAAAGGTAAATGCGTCTTCTGCAGAACCTTTGCCGGGTTGGCGCCCTGCCCCACCCTTGCCGCCACTTTGCTCGGGCCGGGGAATGCGGTCGCCGGGAACAAAGTCGCGGTTACCGGGAATGACACGCTCTCTGTCTCCACCCTCTCCGTAAACAAAGGTGGGCTCGGCGATTTCCTTGGCGGGCACACGAACGCGCACCTTGCCATCCGCACTGACATCCGAAATGGACGAGCCCGCAGCCACATCCGACACCGCCCGCTTCAACTGCGATTTATAGCGTCGGATGAACCGTTCACGGTTGGGCAGACTGCGGTATTTACCGTTGAGCCTTCGATCAATCAATGTTGAACTCATACCCCTCCCAAGCCTTTACGCCGTTGGAGAAAAAGCAACAATCAAGACGCTTTCTTGACCCGCATGTGCCATTCGACCAACAGTCGAACCTGCTTCTCCGTGTAGCCTTTGATGACCATGCGATCTACGAAGTTCTTGTGTTTGTCCGCGTTCTCTTTTGAGGCTTTTGCATCAAATGAAATAACGGGCAGCAAGTCTTCGGTCTTGGAGAACATGGAGCGTTCAATGACTTCACGCAGCTTTTCATAACTGGTCCATGAGGGCACCTTGCCGCCATTGGCTGCCTGAGCCCGCAGTACAAAATTAACCACTTCATTGCGGAAGTCTTTGGGGTTGGCAATACCAGCGGGTTTTTCGATGCGATTGAGTTCTTCGTTGAGCGAATCGCGGTCAAAAATCTGACCGGTGTCCGGATCCCTGAACTCCTCGTTTTGTATCCATTTATCTGCAAACTGAATGTAGCGTTCAAACAGGTTTTGTCCGTACTCGCTGTAACTTTCCAAATAAGCGGTCTGAATTTCCTTGGCCACAAATTCTGCATATTTTGGGGTCAGGTAGCCTTTGACATATTCAAGCAATTTTCTTTGCTGATCGTCGGGAAGGTTGTCTTTAACGATTTGCTGTTCCAACACATACAAGAGATGAACCGGATTTGCAGCGACTTCCTGATGGTCGAAATTAAACACCTTGGACAGCACTTTGTAAGCCCACCGGGTTGAAGAACCCGACATGCCTTCATCCGGCCCGGCCGTGTCTCTGTATTCCTGTATGGGTTTTGCGTGCGGATCCACATCTTTCAGATTGTCTCCGTCATAAACACGCAACTTGCTGTAGACATTGCTGTTGGCCGGTTCTTTCAGGCGGGTCAGAATTGAGAACTGCGCCATCATGTCCAGCGTACCGGGCGCACACGCCGCCAGAGACAAGGAAGAGTGTTCCAGCAATTTCCGGTAAATCTTTACTTCCTCTGAAACACGCAAACAGTAAGGCACCTTAACGATGTAAACCCGGTCGAGGAAGGCTTCATTGGTCTTGTTGTTTCTGAATTGCTGCCATTCGGATTCATTGCTGTGCGCCATAATAATGCCGTCAAAAGGAATGGCACCAAAACCTTCCGTACCCTTGAAATTGCGCTCTTGCGTGGCCGTCAGCAAAGGGTGCAGCATTTTAATGGGCGCTTTGAACATCTCTACGAATTCAAGCAAGCCTTGGTTGGCCAGACACAGACCTCCTGAAAAACTGTAGGCATCCGGGTCGTCTTGCGCGAACTGGTTCAGTTTGCGGATATCGACCTTGCCCACCAAGGCAGAGATGTCCTGGTTGTTTTCATCACCGGGTTCTGTTTTGGCAATTGCAGTCTGATTCAAGGTTGAGGGCTGTAATTTGACCACTTTGAATTTGCGGATGTCACCGCCATATTCAATGAGGCGCTTTGTGGCCCAAGGGCTGCTGATACCCGTTAGGTAACGTGGCGAAATGCCATATTTTTCAGACAACAAGGGCCCATAGGTTTTAGGGTCGAACAAGCCCAGCGGCGACTCGTTGATGGGGGAACCCTTGAGCGCATAAATGGGCATCTGCTCCATCAGGTATTTCAGCTTTTCAGCCAAGGAGGACTTGGCGCTGCCCACAGGCCCCAGCAGGTACAACACCTGCTTGCGTTCTTCCAGACCCTGAGCGGCATGGCGGAAATAAGCCACAATGCTTTCTATGACCTCTTCCATGCCGTAGAACTCGGCAAACGAGGGGTAACGGCGAATCACCCGGTTGGCAAAAATACGGGACAAGCGCGCATCGTGGCGGGTGTCTATTGTTTCAGGCTCACCAATGGCCAACAAGATTCGTTCAGCAGCGCTGGCGTAAACAGAGGCATCTTTTTTACAAAGATTGAGGTAGTCTTCGAGCGACATTTCAGTTTGCTGAAACGCGCTGTAGCGGTTTTGAAATGCGGAGAAAAGATCGGTGTCTGTAGAGACTGGACCTCGGCCTGGATTGATGGTTTCTAAAGCATCCATACTACCTCCCTATGTTCTTAGTCGCACATATCGAGCCAGAGATTCCAAGATGCATGCATCTTCAAATCAGTGCATGTTTAGTATGCTCCTTTGCAAGAAAAAACTGCGTGCTCATTAAGGGGGATAATTTCGGCTCTGTTTGCTTTATGGGACAAAAACAAAAGATTTTGCGGCTGCGGTAGTTGCCAGACAGAAAAAACCCCTCGGCACTGACGTGGCGAGGGGTCGGATGAAGCTATTTGACTATTGCTACTTATGCAGCGTCTTTGAAAGCAGACACCGGTTGGGTTACCCAGACTTCGTCAGGAATGGCTCCTGCGGTGCGCAGGTAGTCTTTGCTGAAGTCATCTGTGAGGATGGCATCAAAGCGCATGGGTTCATATTCCCGAATGCCTTGCGCCAAATCGCTGGTCAGCAGGTTTTTCGACACTGCATCTGCGAGTTGCGCTTCCAGATCCTCGCCAACAACCTTACCGCTGCTGACAGCTTTCAGGAAGTTGCTGTAACCGGGTTCGATGGACAGCAGTTTGTCGTAGGCAGCCAGAATTCGACCTGTGGGGTCTTTGTCTGCAGCACCTACATACACTTTGTCCAAAAGACGCTCGGCAAATGCATTGCGGGTCATCAACATTTCAGCGACTTCCGCATTGAGCTTGTCGTTGGGGCCTTTAACTGCATTGCGACCGAACGGGAACACAACAGCACGGAGCAAGGAACCTGCGGCAGCAACCGGGAAGTTGCGGATGAAGTCTTCAAAGGCTTTGTCGATTTCGGCCAGTGAGTCTTCCAAGGCCCAGCGGGCATGTGGCAGATCATCGGCAAGACGGCCGTTTTCTTCAAAGTATTTGACCACAGCACTGGCCATGTACAAATGAGACAACACATCACCCAAACGGGCGGACAAACGTTCCTTGCGCTTCAAGTCGCCACCCAAAATACCCATGGCGATGTCAGCGGTGAAAGCCAAGGCAGCAGAGCGACGCTCAATGGCACGCACATACTTGGCCATCGGGCCTTTGATCGGGCTGGGAACAATCCACTCACCCACGGTGCCCATGACAAACGCACGCACCATGCGGCTGAAAATGTGACCCAGGTGACCGAAGAACGCCTTGTCGAAGGTTTTCAGGCCCTCTGCCTTGTTCGGATTGCGCGCAGCTTCCATTTCGGTGAAAACAAACGGATGGCAGCGAATGGCACCCTGACCAAACACGATCAGGTTACGGGTCATGATGTTGGCACCCTCAACCGTAATGGCAACCGGCATGGCCTGGTAGGCCTGACCTGCATAGTTGCGTGGTCCGAGGATGACCGTACGACCACCGTGAACGTCCATGGCGCGCAACATGATTTCGCGCATCATTTCAGTCATGTGGAATTTCATCATGGCGGTGACAACCGATGGCGCACAGATCT
>JBEIKS010000112.1:0-7911 GCA_040379625.1 Burkholderiaceae bacterium | reverse complement strand
GATTCGTCAGGGTGAAGCTGAATTCGCCATCAGCCTGAACATTATTCCCAAGGGTATCGACAACAACATGATTTTAAGTTCATGGATGCTGGAAAAAGGCTGCATACAGCAGGCAGATGCCTTGCTCACCTCATTGAAAAAAGACCTGGACACCCCTAAATGAAGGCCAAGCATGTCAAAGAACTGGTCACCGCCGTTGGCGTGACCATTGCAGCCACCCTGCTGGCTGCAAGCAGCACCACCTACCTGAGTTTTCTGTCGAGCCTGGAAAATGTGGCCAGCGACATCCGGGTAGCGGCGCTGCAAGCCCCCATGGAGCAATCCAAAGACATTGTCATTGCCGCCATCAACGAAGACACGGTCACGCAGTTTCCCTACCGTTCCCCAGTAGACCGCGAATTTTTGGCCAACCTCATCAAAACCTTGGAAAGCAAGGGAGCCAGGGCAATCGGCATCGACGTTTTGTTTGACCAAGCCACCGAACCGGCCAAAGACGACCTGCTAAAGCAAACCCTGCGAGAGGTCAAAGTACCGACCTTTGTCAGCTACACCAACACGCCCAGCATTGTGAACGAGGACCAACTCGCCTACCTCAATGATTTTGTACCTGAGGGCCAACGGGCAGGGGCCAATTTATCAACCGACCCTTTCGACGGCGCGGTTCGCTGGATATTCCCAGGCGAAACGGATGCCGGCATGCCGCTGGGCTTTTCCAGAAAAGCGGCCGAAATCATGGGGGTCAAAACCAGCAAGGAACTCGTTGAAATCGCCTGGCGTCCGAAACAAGACACAGAGACACCGCCATTCCCGATTTTCCCGTCACACGCCGCCGCCATCCTGCCGGATGAATGGTTCGCCGGCAAAATGGTGCTTGTGGGTGCCGTGCTCTCCATCACTGACCGTCACCGCACACCGCTGGCCGTTGTTTATGGCGGCGATGAAGGCATGATGCCCGGAATCATTGTTCAGGCGCATGGCATTTCCCAATTTGTGGAGGGTCGCAAACCGCTCAAGCTGGGCTACGAGTGGGTGGTCGGCATCAGCCTCTTGTTTGCGCTGCTGGGTATGGCCATCGGTCTGCTAAAAAAAGGGGTGGCCTTCAACGCTATTTCCGGCATTGTGTTAATTGCAGCGCTGTGGCTGGGCGGCATGTTGGGCTTCACTTACGGATTGCCCCTGATTCCGCTGGTCGCACCCACCATTGCACTGGCGTTGTCGTTGTGGATGATGGATGTCTTGCTGGGCAGTGCAGAGCGCAAACAACGTGAGTTTGTACAAGGTGCGTTTTCCCGCTATGTGTCGCCCGCTGTGGTGGGGCAATTGGTGGACAACCCCGAAGCCCTGAAAATTCAGGGAGAACGCAAAGAGCTGACCTTTGTATTCACAGACGTGGCCAGTTTCACCACGATGAGTGAAAAGCTCACCTCGGAAAAACTATCCGAGGTACTCAACGCCTACCTGGATGGCGCTTGCGAAATTATCTTGCGCTATGAAGGCACCATCGACAAATTTATCGGTGACGCCATCATGTCCATCTTCAATGCCCCCATTCCACAACCCGACCATTACTCCAGAGCCGTTAAGTGCGCGCTCGAACTCGATGTCTATGCGGAAAAATTCCGCAAGGCTCAGGTTGAGGCGGGCGTGCCCATGGGGGTGACGCGCATCGGCATTCACGCCGGTCAGGCCGTGATTGGCAACTTCGGTTCCCGCTCGCGCATGGACTTCACCGCGCTGGGCGACACAGTCAACACGGCTGCACGCTGCGAGGGTGTCAACAAGTATTTTGGCACCCGAATCTGCTGCACGGAAAGCGTGGTGGCGAACTGCCCGGACATTAAATTCCGCCCCGTAGGCGACGTCGTGTTGAAAGGCAAACTCACGCCGGTCGGCTTGTACAACCCGATCAGCGAAGAAGACTCAAAATCTGAACTCTTCAGACGCTACATGGAAGTCTATGCGCTGCTGAAAAAAGAAGCGCCTGAAGCCTCAGATGCAGTACGCAAACTTCATTCGGAATACCCTGACGACCCCTTGGTCTGCTTTCACTTTGAACGCGTGGAATCCGGCTTGAACACAAGTCTGGTGGTCATGGATGACAAATAACCCAAAACCCTTGCGTGGTTTTTCAAACCGAGGATTCGCAGTGAAACGTAATAAAAACAACAGCTTGGAAACAACCCTAAAACACAGCACGCTGGCGGCCAGTCTGTTCGCAGTTGGCTGCGGCATGAATGCCGCCTGGGCACAAACCACAACGCCCCTGCCACCCATCACGGAGCAGCAACGCCAGCAGTTTGAACAGCAGTCCCGCGAACGGGTGCCAGCGCCCCTGCCGCGCACACCCAATTTCGATTTGCGCATTCAAGCCCCGGAAAAATCCGCCCTGCCAAAGTCGGTTGAAGAAATCCAGTTCGAAGTCAAAGGCTTTGAATTTGAAGGCATGAGCTACTTCAGCGCCGAAGAAACCATGGTGTTGTTCAAAGCGCTGGTAGATCAAAAAACCAGTCTGGAAGCCGTTCGCAACGCGGCCGACCAACTGGAAAAAAAGTACCGTGACCTTGGCTTTTTCCTGACCCGCGTGTTCATTCCGCCACAACAGGTCAAGGACGGTATATTCAAAATACGCGTCATTGAAGGCTACATCGGGCAAGTGTTCGTTGAGGGTCCAAGCGACGGCATGAACAGCCAGATCACCCAACTCACCGCAGCGCTGATCAACAAAAAACCCTTGGACCTCGCCACCCTGGAGAGGGTGTTGCTTCTCATCAACGACATTCCCGGTGCCAGTGGCTCCGGTGTGCTGCGTCAGGGAGCGGAACTCGGTACCTCAGACCTCGTCATTACAGCGGCACCTTCCCCCGACAGCAACGTGCTCACCTTCAGCAACACCGGTTCCAACAGCACAGGCCCCTTGTCGCTGAACTACAACGGCAACTTTCAACAACCCTTCGGACAAACCGGTTCACTGAATTTCGGCCTGACCGGAACCGGCAGTCGCATGGAAGAAGTGCAGTCGGCGGTGGTGCGCTACAGCAACGCCATTGGTGGCAGCGGGCTTCAAGGCAGTTTTGGTGGTCTGGCGTCTCGCGCCCTGCCCGGCGGTTCTGCCAAGCCTTTGGACATTCGCAGCGACTCCTATTCCATTTCACCACGTTTACGCTACCCGCTGCAGCGCTCCCGCAGCAGCTCGGTCTATGTGGACCTGGGCATGTCCGTCAATCGCAGCTTCACCACGCTGGCAGGCCAACCCCTGAGCAACAGCCGCAGCTCGGTGGCTGAACTGACCGGCTCATGGGCCCTGAATGGCTGGCTGGACGGCACCCAAAACTTCAGCGTCAGCATGTTCAGAGGCACAGGGCTTTTTTCACCCAGCCGCGAAGACGCGCCGCTCACAGACCCAGGCTTCACCCAGCGTTTCACCAAATACGTCGGCAACTTCACACGAACCCAAACGCTACCGAACAACTTCAGCTTGCAGATGCAGGTGTCCGGACAGTACCTGCCTTCCGATCAGAAACTGGCCGCCAGTGAATCGGTGGCCTTTGGCGGACCCTTCATCGGTCGTGGCTTTGATGCAGCCCACATCGCCGGAGACAGAGGCGTGGGCGGCCTGCTGGAATTGCGTTACGACTCTGCCGTTGAATTGGCGCCAACCATAGGCAAAATCCAGTTTTATGGTTCCTTTGACCATGCAAACGCCTATGTTTTAGGCAAACAACGGCCCGATGGTCAGGCCTTGACCGAATTTCAGGCCAGACAACTCACTTCAAAAGCGGTCGGCATGCGCTTTCCTTTCCTGAAAGACAACCTGGTTGATCTGCAAGTGGCGGACGCGCATCGCAAACTTACAAATGAAGATGCACGCCGCAACCCGCGTTTTCTGATCAACGTCATGATGCGTTTCTAATAACGCTTGGTGTGTCTCAGCAAAGCTCGATGGCCATGGCCGTGGCCTCGCCACCGCCTATGCACAGACTGGCCACACCGCGCTTGCCGCCCTGGTGCTTCAGCACACCCATCAGGGTGGCCAGAATACGGGCGCCGCTGGCTCCAATGGGGTGACCCAAAGCACAGGCCCCACCGTGCATGTTCACCCGCTCTGCGGGCAGGTCCATGGATTTAATGGCGGCCAATGTCACCACCGCAAACGCCTCGTTGATCTCAAACGCATCAACATCCCCCACAGACCAACCCACCTGTTTCAACAATTTTTCCATGGCACCCACAGGCGCGGTTGTGAACAACGCCGGGGCTTGGGCAAAAGAGGTGAAACCGAGAATTTTGGCCACGGGCTTTAAGCCCAGCCGCAAACCTTCTGCCTCTGTGACCAGAACCAAAGCGGCTGCACCGTCTGAAATTGAAGAGCTGTTGGCCGCCGTTACGGTGCCATCCGGCTTGAAGGCAGGTTTAAGGCCAGGAATTTTTTCAGGCCGTGCCCGTCCGGGTTGCTCATCGACGCTCACCAAACTTGTTTGGCCTTTTTCTTTCACCGGTACGCCTGCGATTTCCCATTCAAACGCACCGTTTTTAATCGCCTCCAGCGAACGACGCAGCGATTCCAGTGCGAAGTTGTCCTGCGCTTCACGACTGAAGCCAAAACCGGCTGCGCAATCTTCGGCAAAACTGCCCATCAAACGACCTTTTTCATAGGCGTCTTCAAGGCCGTCCAGAAACATGTGGTCCATGACCCTGTCGTGCCCCATCCGCATGCCCGCTCTGGCTTTTGGCAGCAAATAGGGCGCATTGCTCATGCTCTCCATGCCACCGGCCACCGCAACCTTAAAAGAGCCAGCCAACAGGCCCTCACACGCCAGCATCACCGCCTTCATGCCGGAGCCGCACATTTTATTGACAGTGGTGGATGCAGCGGACAAAGGTAATTTTGCACCCAAAGCCGCTTGGCGCGCCGGCGCTTGACCTAAACCAGCCGGCAGCACGCACCCCATGATCACCTCGTCAATGTCAGCCGGGCTCAAACCAGAACGCAACACCGCATTTGCAATTGCATTTGCACCCAGTTCGGGCGCACTCAACGACGACAACCCACCTTGAAAACCACCCATGGGTGTTCTTGCAACACCGACAATCCATACACTCATTATTACCCCCGTTTAGGTAGTATCCCCCCTAACCGTAGGGAATCTTCTTATGCATCACTGCCACTACTATGCTCTCTATCAAACAGACAAACCAACAGGAGCAAAAAAATGGCAAACCAACAAGCCACAGCACGCAAAGCCGCTGACCGTCAGGAAATTGTAACAACAACCGTCGGTGCAAACATTGCCGCAAACAACGCAAACATGATTTCTTCCATGGCCCCGAAGGCCGTCAGCAAATCAGGCAATGCGTCCACCCAAAAAACGCTGGACGACGTTGCAGCGGAAGCCGGCGTGGACAATGAACTGGCGGCAGGCGCAGGCGAAGAAGAAGTGTTGATTGCCGAGGTTGCAGCAGAAGAAGGCGCAACCGCTGGTTTGTTTGGTGGTTTGGGTGTTGCCGCGGGTGTAGATGTTGCCGCCACAGGCGGTCTTGCCGCGCTGGGTCTTGCCTCTGGTTTGAGCACCGGTAGCAGCGACGGCGCAGAAGGCCTCAACAACCCTGCTGGCCCTACGCTGCAAGTGGCCGGCGTTAATTCAACAGGCCTGAATATTGGTCCTACTGCCAATGGAGCGGGTGCGCAAGGCCTGAACCTCGGCAATACCAACGTCACCGTGGGCGGTGGCAAAGAGGGGGTGGCCACTGTAAGCCAATTGTCACTGATAGACCCAAGCGCCCCCTTGCCTTCAGGCAACCCCATCAGCGTAGACCCGATCACCCAGCAACTGGACTTGAATCTGGGCCCACTGGGTCGGATTTCAGCAGGCTTGAATCCAGAATCGCTTTCCGGCGACGCGCTGACATTGGTAAACGGACTGACCAGCGGTAACGTGGAACTCGAGCAGGTCTTGATGTTGGACATTCCCACCAGTATTGCCGGTATGGATATTCCAATTACAAGCACACTGAACGACGGCTTGGCTCAAGCAGGCGATGCGCTTGCACCTGTGACAGACGCCTTGTTCGGCGCCCTGGGTTCTGGTCTGCCGGAAGGCAGTTCCAACCCCTTGGAAGCAATTCCTGTTCTGGGCGACGTTATCAGTGAAGGCCCATCGGCCTTGGCCGGCATCCCAGTACTGGGCGACGTTGCTGCCCAACTGGCCGGTTCTTTGCCCGTTGATGCTGTTGGCGGTGGTTTGTCCGCAGACGCGCTCTCCGGTGGACAACCCATCGACAACATTCCGCTGCTTGGGCCGGTACTTGATCAGCTCACCGGTTTGCTGGGCGGCGCCTCACCCATTGGCGACTTGCCAATCGGCGCCGGCACAGAGATTCCAAGCACGGTACCGGAACTTGACTTGGTGACCAATCAGGTCACCTCTGCCATCAATTCGGCTGCATCCGGTGAAAATCCGCTGTCGCCTGTGCTTTCAGCCCTGCCTGTCTAACAGAGACCAACGCAGTCAGAGGCCAACCCGTTGTTGTGGGTTGGCTTTTTTCATGTGCGCCGCAATTTGTAAATCATGTTCACAAACCAATCACTCGCCATCCTCTAAACTAAGTTGTCAATCAACCTTAGGCAGTGAACTGTGGCTACTCGTGAAGAAACGCTTTTGAAACCAGATCTAGTGAACTCCAAACCTGAAGCTGGCAAAGAAGCCCCGATTTTCAAAAACACCCTGACGCCAGCCGACACCAAGGTGAGAATCACGCCGAAGGCCACGGAAGAACAGAATGCAGCAAATGTTGCTGAAGCAGGGGCAGACAACGACGACGAACTTGATTCCGGAGGCTCAGTCGAAGAGGTGATTCTGGAAGAAGCAGAACTTGCAGAAGCCGGTGCGTCACAAGGCCTGTTCGGAGGCTTGGGTCTTGCAGCGGGTGCCGATGTAGCAGCAACCGGCGGTCTTGCTTCCTTGGGCCTGCTGGCCGGCATAACGGGCGGGGGCGGCGGCGATGAACCTATTGAAGTCGCACCCAAACCCAGCTTGCAAGTCGCAGGCGTAGACTCTACAGGCCTGACAATCGGCCCCTCTGCGGACGGCTCAGGACCGCAAGGGCTGAATCTGGAAAATACGAATGTCACCTTGGGCGCAGGCAAGGAAACCCTTGTAACCGTTAGCGAAGTTTCCCTGATAAACCCTGACGCACCTGTGCCAACCGGCAACCCCTTGACTGTAGACCCCGCAACACAACAACTGAGCGTGAATTTGGGTCCGGTTGGTGAGGTTGCGCTAGGCGCAACACCTGAGGCGATCACCGCAAGCCTTGTTCCTTTGGCCAACTCACTGACCAGCGGCAACATCGAACTGGAAAAAGTGGTGCAGTTGGATGTACCCACCAATATCGCAGGCACCGATGTACCGATTACAAGCTCACTGAACGATGGCCTAACCCAATTGGGTGATGCGCTGTCCCCGGTGACCGATGCGCTTTCCGGCGCGCTCGGCAGCGGCTTGCCAGACGGTGGCAGCAATCCTCTGGAAGGCGTTCCACTGCTTGGAGACCTGATAGATCAGGGACCTGCCGCACTGGCCGGCATACCCGTCATCGGTGATGTGGTGGCTCAACTTGAGGGCTCGTTGCCTTTGGATGCGGTGACCGGCGGAACCTCGGGCGGAGGCGGTGAACCGATCGACAATGTTCCACTGCTGGGGCCTGTGCTTGAACAAGCCACCGGAATTTTAGAAGGTCCTTCGCCCATCGGGCCGTTGCCAGTTGGCGGTGGCACCGAAATTCCAACCACAGTGCCTGAATTGGACTTGGTGACCAATCAGGTCACGTCCGCCATCAACTCAACGGCGGCCGGAGAAAATCCGCTGGCTCCGATTGTTTCGGCGCTGCCGATTTAAGCAAACCGTAGTCGGG
>JBEIKS010000111.1:0-7943 GCA_040379625.1 Burkholderiaceae bacterium | reverse complement strand
TGGTGGGCACCGACGTGAATTCCGGCATGGAACGCTTCACCTTTGAAAATGCGAACCTGGCCGATGGCATTGGTTTTGTGGTGCTGGCCATGGGCATGTTCGGTCTCGGTGAAATCATTAAAAATCTGGAAGATGAAAACGAGCGCTCTTCATCCATCAGCAAGGTCGAAGGCCTGATGCTGAACAAGGAAGATTTCAAACAGATCGCAGCCCCGGTTGCGCGCGGCACGCTGATTGGTTCCTTGCTGGGTATATTGCCGGGTGGCGGTGCCATGTTGGCCTCATTCGCTGCCTATTCTATTGAAAAGAAAATTTCAAAGAACAGCGCAAACTTCGGCAAGGGCGCCATTGAAGGGGTTGCCGCACCGGAATCGGCCAACAACGCCGGCGCACAAACCTCCTTCATTCCCTTGCTGACGCTGGGCATACCCTCAAACCCGGTAATGGCGCTGATGGTGGGGGCAATGATCATACAAGGCATTACGCCCGGCCCTTCCGTCATGACAGAACAACCCGCCCTGTTCTGGGGCCTGATTGTTTCCATGTGGATAGGAAACCTGTTTCTGGTGATATTGAACCTGCCCATGATTGGTTTGTGGGTAAAAATGATCTCCGTACCCTATCACCACTTGTTTCCAGCCATTCTTGTGTTTTGCTGCATCGGCGTCATCAGCCTGAACAACAACGCATTCGATGTATTTTTAATGGCGGGTTTTGGTGCCTTGGGCTATTTATTCACCAAACTGGAATGCGAACCGGCCCCCATGTTGCTGGGCTTTATTCTGGGCCCGATGATGGAAGAGTATTTGCGCCGTGCCTTGCTGATTTCACGCGGTGACCCCACCGTGTTGGTTACACGCCCCATCAGCGCCACCATGCTGGCTTTGGCGCTCATCTCCCTGATTGTGGTTCTGAGCCCCTCCATCAGCAAAAAACGCGAAGAAGCATTTCAGGAAGATTAACCGCAATCTCGTTGCAAAGGACTGGCACTGTTGCCAGTCTTGTAAGAAAATACGGGCTCGCCACCGCTGCGAGCCCTTTCGTGACGCAGAGCAAAAAAACACAGGAACCCGTCATGCGCCAAGTCGCCATCAGTGCCACCGGCATTTATATTCCGCCCCACACCATCAGCAACGAAGAACTGGTGATTTCCTACAACCAGTATGTACATGATTTTAATGCGCAACATGCCAGCGAAATTGCCGCCGGAACCGTTGCTGCACTTGCCGAATCCAGCGTTACTTTCATTGAGAACGCCTCTGGCATCAAGCAGCGTTACGTCATGGAAAAAGCTGGCATCCTCGACCCCAAACGCATGCACCCCCATTTGCCGCAGCGCAGCAATGAAGAAATTTCCTTGATGGCAGAAATTGCAGCCATCGCCGGTGCAGACGCACTTGAGAAAGCCGGCAAAACCGGTGCAGATGTAGATGGTGTGATTTGCGCCGCCTCCAACATGCAGCGCGCTTACCCCGCCATGGCCGTTGAAATTCAGCATGCGTTGGGCATAGGTGGCTTCGGCTTTGACATGAACGTGGCCTGTTCATCGGCCACTTTTGCAATCGAACAGGCTGTAAACACGGTGCGCAGCGGAACAGCGCGTGCTGTGCTGGTGGTGAACCCGGAAATCACTTCCGCCCACCACGCCTGGGCAGACCGCGACTGCCATTTTATTTTTGGTGATGTCTGCACCGCTGTGCTGGTGGAAGCCATGGACTATGCACCCGCCGGCAGCTATGAAGTGTTGGGCACAAAATTGACCACGGTATTTTCCAACAACATCCGCAACAACTTCGGTTTCATGAACCGCTCCGAAGACAGCGACCCGAACGCGCGCGACAAACTCTTCAAACAGGAAGGCCGCAAGGTATTCAAGGAAGTCTGCCCCATGGCAGCAGACCACATGGCTAAGCACTTGCAAAGCCTCAACATTGACCCGGCCACCGGCGTCAGACGTTATTGGCTGCACCAGGCCAACCTGAGCATGAACCAACTGATTGCCAAAAAACTGCTGGGCAGCGAGGTGAATGAAGATCGGGCACCGACCATTCTCGATGAATTCGCCAACACGGCCTCTGCAGGTTCCATTATTGCGTTTCATCGCCACCACAGTGATTTCAAAACCGGCGATGTCGGCGTGATCTGCTCTTTCGGTGCGGGTTATTCCATAGGCAGCGTCATTGTCAGAAAAACCTGAGTCCGCCTTGAATCCAAACGCCTGCCCCGTCGCTGGCAACCAGGAAATCTTCACGGCGTTTGCGCAGGTCGGGCTCTCAGGCTTTGGCGGTGTGCTGCCTTGGGTGCGCCGCACCGTGGTGGAACAAAAACACTGGTTAAGCCCCGCAGAATTCAACGCCACGCTGGGGCTGTGCCAACTGGTGCCCGGCCCCAGCATTTTAAGCCTCGCCATTTGCGTGGGGCACAAGCTAAACGGCTGGCAAGGTGCGTTGGCGGGGTTTTCCGGCCTGCTGTTTGCGCCGCTGTTTGTGGTGTTGCTGCTGGCACAAGTGTATGCACAAACCATACACCACCCGGAGGTGGCGGGCCTGCTGCGGGGAATATCGGCGGTGGGCATTGGCCTGCTGGCATCCACCGCCTTGAAAATGCTGCGTGAAGGCTTGCTCTACAAAAAAAGCTTGTGGATTACAGTGCCCATGTTTTTTGCGTTGGTAGTGGCGCAGTTGCCCCTGCATTGGGTTATTGCCTGCACCCTGCCCTTTGCAATTATGATGGCCGGTCTGCGGATCAGAAAAGAAGACCGTTAATGTTGCTAACCCTGTTTCTGAGACTGGTGTTGCTTTCCATGCTGGCCTTCGGTGGTGCGCAATCCATGTTGCCTGAAATGTACCGCGAGGTGGTGCATGTAGAACACTGGATGAGTGCGCAAAATTTTGCTGACTACTTCGCCATTGCCCAAGCCTCGCCCGGCCCCAACATGTTGATTGTGACGCTGGTGGGCTGGCATGTGGGGCAGTGGCAAGGTGCAGTGGTGGCAACAGTGGCCGCCACCGTGCCCTCCAGCATTTTGGCCTTGATTGCCTACAAGAAAATCTACAACCATAAAAATTTGAATGTAAAACGCTGGGTGCAGTATGTGTCCGCCCCGATTTCCGTGGGTTTGGTGGTGGCCTCAAGCGCCAACATTGCAATCACGCTGAGCCAATCGTGGCGCATGTTGGCGATGTCGGCCGCCACCGTACTGCTGGTGCAAAACACGCGGATTCATCCGTTGAAATTGATACTTTTAGGGGGGCTGTTGGGCGCAGCAGGGCTTTTTTAGGCTGCTTTTAAAAAATAAGGCAACAGAAACATCCAAACGCTGGAACTTTCAGTATCACTGGAGCACTCACTTTACTCAGTTACCCACAATGCAAAATGTGCTGACCTCAGATCTACCTGCCTTGAATACAGAAAAACCCTGCGCCAAATATCAACGCAGGGTCGGGTTGGTGCTCGTCTCGATGTTCAGTATCGGTTTCAGTTCCGCAGGGGTGGCAGCTGAGCGTTTCGACATGGCTGAAGTCAACATGGAAGCCCTGAACCAAGACATGCTGCGCCAAGAAGCCGAAACGCAAGTGGTGCAACCATTGATTGCTCCCACACGCGGCACCTCGCTGCCCGCGTCTTCCACTTCCTACCCACCGCCCACCCAAATTATTCCGGTTCTGGAAATTCCAGAGGAAGAAGTCTCTGGTGAAACGCGTTTCCTCACTGAACTGCCGGAACTCAGCGAAGCTGCCAAAAAAATACAACCAGACGCCTCGCACAAGCTACCTGAAGAAGTGGAAATCAAATCTGTCTGGGTATTCAGCACCCCCGGCGAAAAAATAGAATCCAAGCGCTATGCAGCCTTGCCCAATCCCGTACCGGAAGTGCGATCCACGCTTAGCCACCTGAATAACCTGAATGCAAAAGCCCTCACCCCCGAGGTATGGGCGGAGGCCGCCCGCATACAGAAACTCCCCGTTGAATCGGTGTACGCCGTGGCGCTGCAAGAATCCGGTCTGCGCACGCCCGGCGGCAAGTTTCAACCCTGGCCATGGACACTGAACTGCAACGCCCCCTGCCCTCACGGTGCGCTGCGGTTTGCAGACAAACAGTCCGCCTCTGTGGCACTGAACAAACTGTTGAAAGCGGGTTGGAAAAACATTGACATTGGCGCCATGCAGGTCAATTACCGCGCCCATGGCAAACGCTTCTCAGGGCTGGACTTGCTTGATGCACGGGTGAACGTCGTTGTTGGCAGTGTTATCTTAAAAGAGGCGCTGCAACAGGCTTCAGGCAACTTGCGCGATGCCTATGCGCTCTACCATGTGGGCAGCTTCAACCCAGACAATCAAGACCGGGCGGACAAATACGCCAGCAGCGTCACGCGTTGGGCAGGCCATGTAAAAACCAGGCAATTGCTGGTCGCAGCGCGGTGAATCACCTCACAACAAAAACGGCCTGCTTTTTTGTTTATGGCTGCATACTTTCGGAATTTAAACCCCGCTTCAAACCTGCGAATGTTCAAGTTCAAATGCAAAATCAAGGCGTTGCAATTCTCGAAAATCGTTCTTGAAATGTTGTTCTCGATCCCTTACCATCAAAGTGAGTCGCAAGAAAAAAGGATACTCATGCGTCCGTCCGTTGTGCTTGACCTGAAGCGAAGTGCAGTGCGCGAAGCGGTGAATCGCTTTCGCACGTCGAACCCGCGCGTCTTCGGTTCGGTGCTGCATGGTACAGACAGGGATGGCAGCGACCTTGATCTGTTGGTCGATACGCTGCCAGGCGCAACTTTGCTGGACTTGGGCGGCCTCCAAGACGATCTGGAATCGTTGCTGGGCATTCACGTTGATTTGCTGACACCGGGCGACTTGCCACTGAAGTTCCGGGCCAAGGTAGTCGCCGAGGCGCAGCCGGTATGAATGTGAACCGTCTGCCTGATTACATAGATCACATACATCAGGCAGCAGCAGATGTGTGCAGTTTCGTAGAGGGGTTGTCCAAGGACGACTTCCTGAAGGACAAGCGTACCCAGCAGGCGGTCATCATGAGCATCATCATCATCGGCGAGGCCGCCACGAAAGTGATAGAAGGCTATACCGCATTTACGCAGGCGCACCCCGAGGTGCCTTGGCGCAGCATGCGTGGCATGCGTAATCGTATGGCCCACGGCTATTTCGACATCGACCTTAATGTGGTTTGGGAGACGACACAAGAATGGCTGTCTGAGTTGCTAAGGCAGCTACCCGCCGTGCGCCAATATGCCGCCGACATTGCCGTTTAGCCGTATGGTTTTGTTCCGAAAAAACCTATCAACCAAACCGATGCTTGATGCGTATTTCAGGATGCGCATCCAATTCCGCCCACAGTGCCCGTATTTCCGCAGCACTCTTTGAATCAGGTGCATATTCCAGCACCGATTCGCCGCCACCGGCGCTCATTACAAAATCCACCCGTTCATGCACCACAGTGCTGCAAACTTCCATGTTTTTACCAAGTTCCTTGGCCACGGGGCGAATCAGCTTTGAATTCGGCAACACACCATTGAACACCCAACAAACTGGCCTGTCTTCACCCAAGACATCCTGGTAGGTGGCAAAGCCGCTGTCCATGTCGAAGGGGCTGGGCTTAAGCGGAACCACCACCAGATCAGCGGCTGAGAATACGGTTTTCATCCACTGCTTTTTTACCGGCGGCATGTCAATTAGTACGTGGGTGTAGTCAGCGGTTTTCAGGTCGTAGAGTGCACTGAGCAAATCTTTTCTATCGATGGACTGGACGCGCAAAGAACTCTGCACAGAAGCCTGCGGTAATGCAGACCTGCGCTTGTTCCACTGGCTCAGCGATTGCTGAGGGTCCAGATCAAGCACAGCCACTTTACTTTTTGCCTCACTGGCTGCAGCGCAGCCAAGGTTCAGGGTCAGCGTAGTTTTTCCAACGCCGCCTTTTTGACTGCTAATTACAAACACTTTCATGAAACACGGTTTTCATTCAAATACGGAAACCGCACTTTACAACAGCACCCCCGGCTTTTTGATGACATGTCATCGAACTGCAACAAAAGGTGTCAAATGCCAGAGCCGGCAGAGTAACCCACCACAAAAGCGCCCCACTGGCGCCCCTCCAGCACAATCGGAACCGCGATGGCGTGCAGGGTTTCACCCGTGTCTCGGGAATAGCATTGCGACAAGTAGGGCTGGGTATTTTTGCAGCAACGCATCAGCGCCGGAGAATCATCAAAAATGCGTTTGCTGCGCGAACGACCTTTGTCCACCTCGTAGTTACCGGTTTGCGACTGAGAAAACGCACGGTTGTGGGTGGGCACATAACCATCGCTGGCAAAACAAATGGCAAACACGGTACCGGTTTCGAGTTGTAGCAAAGGCTCTTGAATGGTGGGCAGAACAGAATCTGTGTAGCGGTCAAAGGCAGAAGAAAACTGCTTGGGGTTGCTGCCTGCAATGTAATTGCGCTTGGAATCAAACAAAGCGGATTGGGTAATGCGCCCTTCCCTGAGCGCATTGCCGAATTCCTGAACCACGGCCGCAGCACCCTGAACCGCCAAGCGGTGGTGGCGGGTGTGAACGCTGTCGATGTTGTGGTCGATGAGCGCATGAACGGCGCGCTTTGCATGCTCAAGGCCGGCAGCGCTGGCGCGCTGGGTGCTTTCAGACAAGCCTGAAGCACCGTAGGCGGCTTCACTGGCCAAAGACTTCGCTTCTGTCGCCAATTGAACATCTGCATTGAGCACCTGTGCAATTTCATTGGCCAACGATTGACTCTGATTCGACATTTCCATGGCTTGACGCGACTTGCTCATGGAAGAATTGGCTTGGTCCACGCACATTCTGGCGTTCTCGCCCAATCCGCTGGAGGCTTCCGCAGCCCTCGACAGCCCCTGGGCAGCACCTGCAGCAAGGGTGGAAATTTGGTCGCTGGCCGCCTTGGCAGACAATGCAAGCTTGCGGACTTCATCGGCCACAATGGCAAAACCCCGGCCTGTTTCACCGGCACGGGCAGCTTCAATGGCGGCATTCAATGCGAGCAAATTGGTTTGTGCGGCAATAACGGCAATGCTGGCGCTGGCAGACTCAATACCGGAAATAAGGTCTGACAAACCACGGGTACCCATTTCAGCAGACTCGGCCTGCCCGGCCATGTCTGCAAGGCGCTCAATGGCAGAATTGATACTGTTGAGGGCTTGGTCGGAGGCGTCGCTGGCTTGGGCGGCAATTTGTGCGCCTTGCTCGGCAAGGCTTGCGCAGTGTGAAATGCTTTGAGCGAGGCTGTCACAGGGAACAAAGGCGGCTTCGCAAGATGTTTTCGCGTCACGGGCTTTGGCTGATGCTGCCAGCAAGGCCAGCGAGGAGTCTGCGAGTCTGTCTGCGTAGGGGGCTAGTGCTGCGGTTTCAACAGATTGAGTGGATTCAGACGAATTGCTGTCTGGTGCCTGGGCCGATCCGCTTGCGACCAATTCACGGCTGAGACCAAAATATTCCAAAAATTTCTTCATACTTACCCCGCATATCACTGACTGTCAGTGTCCGCCAGATTTAACGGCGGGAAGCGAAAGATCAACACCCCAAAAATGCTGTTAATTCAAAGGGCTTTGTAAAAATTCTTGTTAAGAAGGTTGTCTTGGGTCGACAATTCCAACTGGTCGGCAAGGGTCAGCAACGGGGGCTGGGAAAGTACCTTGAGACCTGTTGCAAAAACAGCGCGGTTGATTTGCTGGGGCGTTTTTTGGTCGGTGTGTAAAAGATCTTTGGAGAATGGCAAACTGTTTTTCAGGCGTTCGATGGCCGGCATGCTTAACTCCGTTATTAAAGCGTGGATACTGCGCTTTAATGCGTTTCATATCGTTACTTATTTAACGGTTATTAAAACATAGACCTGAGGGTTTCTACTGAGTACAAAAGCACCTGTTTTTGGGGTTAATTCTTTGCTTTGGGTGTGGG
>JBEIKS010000110.1:0-7959 GCA_040379625.1 Burkholderiaceae bacterium | reverse complement strand
GTGCAATTCACCGCGACCTGACACTTCGAAAATTGTGTCGTCACCGGTGTCGCGAACACGCAAGGCCACGTTGGATTTCAATTCGCGGTCAAGGCGGTCACGCAACTGACGGCTGGTAACAAACTTGCCTTCACGGCCGGCCAAAGGCGATGTGTTCACCATGAAGTTCATGGTCAGTGTGGGCTCGTCCACTTTCAACAGTGGCAGGGCATCTGGTGTAGCAGGATCGCACACGGTGCAACCAATGCCGAGGTCTTCAATACCGTTGATGAGCACGATGTCGCCGGCTTCAGCTTCATCCACAAGAATGCGCTCCAAACCGCGGAATTTCAAAACCTGATTGATTTTTCCGTTGAAGCTTTCGCCCTCGTTACCGAACTTGACCAACACGGCCTGGCCTGCACGAACGCGACCACGGGTGATTCGGCCAATACCGATTTTGCCGACGTAGCTGTTGTAGTCAAGGGAGGTGATCTGGAACTGCAGGGGACCATCAGGATTGTCGTCACGCTGGGGAACGAACTTCAGGATGGCTTCAAACAGGGGACGCATGTCGCCTTCGCGAACGTGTTCGTTGTCGCCAGCATAGCCATTCAGACCAGAGGCATATACAACGGGGAAGTCCAGTTGTTCTTCTGTCGCGCCCAATTTGTCAAACAGATCAAAAGTTTGATTGATGGCCCAGTCGCAACGTGCGCCCGGACGATCGATTTTATTCACAACCACAATAGGCTTCAAACCCAAGGCAAGCGCCTTGCGGGTTACGAAGCGGGTCTGAGGCATGGGGCCTTCAACCGCATCCACCAGCAACAGCACGCCGTCCACCATGGACAACACGCGCTCTACTTCACCGCCGAAGTCGGCGTGTCCGGGGGTGTCCACGATATTGACGTGGGTGCCTTCGTACTCAACGGCACAGTTTTTCGCCAGAATGGTAATGCCGCGCTCTTTTTCAAGGTCGTTGCTGTCCATCACCCGTTCGGTGAGTTGCTGGTTGTCACGGAAAGTGCCGGATTGACGAAGTAATTGGTCAACCAATGTGGTTTTGCCGTGGTCCACGTGGGCGATGATGGCAATATTCCTAAGTGCGCGCGTCATGATGTTCTCGTATCAGTCTTTCGGGGCTTAGCAGGGAATTGCCTGCCCCATCGTTGTTCAGTAAACCCGTTCCCAGCAACACCTTGCCATCTGCCCGGTAAACCCGGACTCGACCTTGCTCGGTGCGCTGCCCCAAGGGCAACCGTTGCCCATGGGAAAACCTCTGTGCCAACCCACTGTCAAGTTCCACAGTAGGCAGGCTGAGCAACAAACCATCCACGGGGCCCAGAACCATCGCGGGATCCCAATCGGTTTGTTGCGTTGCTGCTGTGAGTTGTGTGTGGTTCCACACAGACTCGGATAATTCCAATCGCCCCACGCCAGTTCGGCGCAGACCGGACAAGTGAGCACCACAACCCAAGCGCTTTCCAATGTCCTCGGCCAACACCCGAATGTAGGTACCCTTGCTGCAGGTCACCAGACATTCAAATTCAGCCACTGCTTCAGTCTGCCCTTCCAATGTGACATCGGGATGCCAGGACAGCAGTTTCAAATTCAAAATTTCAATATCACGCGCTTCGCGCTCTACACTCAGACCTGCCCTCGCATATTCATACAGGGCTTTTCCATCGCGCTTGAGTGCGGAGTACATGGGCGGCACTTGCTTCAACGCACCGGTAAACTCGACAAACACCGCGTTCAAAACAGCTTCGTCGATGGGCGCCCAAAGCTCACGGGCGACGGAATCGACTGTCTGGCCTTCAAGGTCTCCGGTGTCTGTGGTGGAACCCAGACGCACTTTGGCGACGTAGGTTTTATCCGCTTCAAGCAAATCAGCAGAAAACTTGGTCGCCTCCCCGAACAACAAAGGCAAAAGCCCTGTGGCAAGGGGATCAAGCGTACCTGTGTGCCCTACTTTTTCCGCGTTGAACAAACGACGTATGCGCTGAACGGCATCGTTTGAAGTCCAGCCCAAAGGCTTGTCAAACAGCAAGACTCCATCCAACTTCAAACGCTTCGGCTTTTGCACAACTCACCCTATGTAAAAAGACGGTGGACCGTCTTTTTAATCCTTTGCCCGTTGCAAAATGGCTTGGTCAATGAGTTGAGACATTTCTGAACCGCGCTCCACCGATGCGTCATGCTTGAAACGCAAAGTGGGCACTGTGTGAATATGCAAACGCTTGAACAACAAATTTCGCAAATAACCGGCCGCTTCATTCAAACCTTCGGCCGCCACGGCAGGATCTTCAGCCAAAGTGGAGAAATACACCGTCGCATAGGCGTAGTCAGGTGTTATTTCCACTTCGGTCAAAGTGACCATTCCAATACGAGGGTCTCGCAGTTCGCGCGCAATGAGTTCAGCCAGATCTCGCTGGATCTGATCTGCGACGCGCAAACCGCGGGAGGGACCTTTCGACTTATGACGCATAATTTTCCAACCTCGTGCACCCTTTACAGGGCGGTACGAGCCACTTCCTGAACTTCAAACACTTCGAGTTGGTCGCCTTCTTTGATGTCGTCGTAGTTGTGCAACTGCAAGCCGCACTCAAAACCTGACTTCACTTCACGCGCGTCGTCTTTGAATCGCTTCAAGGACTCCAACTGGCCAGTCCAGATCACGACGTTGTCGCGCAACAAGCGAATGCTTGCGTTGCGTTTGATAACACCTTCCTGAACCATACAACCTGCAACAGAACCGACTCTGGAGATGCGGAAAACCTGACGGATTTCCACAGTACCAATGACTTGTTCGCGCTTCTCGGGGGTCAGCATACCGGTCATGGCGGCACGAATTTCGTCTACTGCATCGTAAATGATGTTGTAGTAGCGAATATCGATGCCCAAAGTTTCGGCAAGCTTTCTGGCGCCAAGGTCTGCTCGGGTATTAAACCCGATGATCACTGCGCCGGAAGCGGCGGCCAGATTCACATCCGACTCGCTGATGCCACCCACCGCACCGTGAACCACCTGCACACGGACTTCCTCGTTGGACAGTTTGGTCAGTGCATGCACCAAGGCCTCTTGAGAGCCCTGAACATCGGACTTGATGATCAGTGTGAGGTTTTTAACTTCGCCTTCAGCCATTTGCTCAAACATGTTTTCAAGTTTGGACGCTTGCTGTTTGGCCAGTTTCACATCGCGGAACTTGCCTTGACGGAACAGGGCAATTTCACGGGCTTTGCGCTCGTCGGCCAGAACAATGACTTCTTCACCAGCAGGCGGCACGTCAGACAGACCCTGAATTTCCACTGGGATAGAAGGGCCGGCCGACTGAATGGGGCGACCCGCTTCGTCGAGCATGGCACGAACCCGGCCATAAGCAGAGCCTGCCAACACGACATCACCCCGGTTCAAGGTTCCACTGGTGATCAACATTGTGGCAACAGGACCACGGCCTTTATCGAGGCGGGATTCAATAATGAGACCTTTGGCCGGCGCTTCGACCGGTGCCTTCAATTCAAGCACTTCGGCCTGTAAAAGCACGTTTTCGAGAAGTTCGTCAATGCCCATGCCGGTTTTCGCCGACACAGCCACAAACGGCGATTCGCCACCGTACTCTTCAGGCACAACCTGGTGCCCGACCAACTCCTGCTTCAAACGCTCAGGGTTGGCTTCCGGTTTGTCGCTTTTGTTCATCGCAACAACGATAGGCACGTTGGCCGCGCGGGCGTGGTGAATCGCTTCAATGGTCTGCGGCATGACGCCATCATCGGCCGCCACCACCAGAATGACGATGTCAGTCGCCTTGGCGCCGCGGGCACGCATGGCAGTGAACGCCTCGTGACCGGGGGTGTCGAGGAATGTGATCATTCCGCGTTCAGTTTCTACGTGGTAGGCACCGATGTGCTGTGTAATACCGCCGGCTTCACCCGCAGCGACTTTTGCGCGGCGAATGTAGTCGAGCAAAGAGGTTTTGCCGTGGTCGACGTGACCCATTACGGTAACCACTGGTGCGCGGGGCTTGTTTTCATACTCAACCACTGCGCCGCCTGTGTCCTCAAGCATGGCTTCAGGATCGTCGAGCTTGGCTGCAATTGCCTTGTGGCCCAGATCTTCAACGACAATCATGGCGGTGTCTTGGTCCAGCACCTGATTGATGGTGACCATCTGACCCATTTTCATGAGTGATTTGATAACCTCGGTGGCTTTGAGCGACATTTTGTGAGCCAGGTCTGCCACGGTAATGGTTTCCGGCACGTGTACTTCTCGAATGACGGGTTCAGTGGGCGCTGCGAAGCTGGGCTGATCGTTGCCTCCACGGTGCTTGCCACCGCCTTTGGGACCGCGCCATGCACCGGCACCGACACCACCTGAGGTGTCTCCGCGAGTTTTAAGACCGCCGCGACGCTTGCCGGCTTCGTCTTTCCAGGGTTCTGCCTTGCCACCTTTTTTGGGTTTGTCATCACGCGTTTCCGCTGTTGATGTGGTTGCACCTGCGGGAGTTGCCGCTGGCTTGACCGCGGGCTTGGCACCGGGAACGACAGGTTTGGCTGCAGGTTTGTGCAGAGTGCCTTGCGGGGCGGCCACAGGCGCTGCAGCAACAACGGGTGCAGGCACTTCCGGCACAGGAGCCTTCACCACGCGGCGAGGCTGCTGCATCAATTTGTTGATGGCGGCGACTTCTGCTTCCACCTTGCGGCGGGCATTGGCCTGAGCTTCGCTCGCAGCGGCTGCGGCGGCAGAAGCACGCTTTGCATCTTCTTCAACTTTTCTGGCCTGGCGCTCTTTGTCTGCGGCTTGGGCAGCAGCAGCCTCGGCCTTGAGCTTTTGGTCTTGCTCGGCAACCAACTTGGCTTCACGCTCAGCCGCTTCAGCGGCGAGGGCCGCAGCACGTTCGGCGGCAGCCTTGCTTTCAGCTTCGCGCTGCAATTCCTGCTCACGCAGCAATTCACGCTCGAGTTGCTCTTGCTTTTCTTTCAACTCAAGGACTTGTCTGGCTTCTTCTTCAGCCTGAAGACTGGTTTCCTGGGCTTGTGCCAGAATTTCCTCTTCATCAGCTTGGGGCACAGACACTTCCGCGGTTGCAGGCGCCGCTTCATCGGTGGGACGCTGAACAAATGTGCGTTTCTTGCGCACTTCAACCTGAATGGTGCGCGCCTTGCCTGAGGAATCGGACTGCCGAATCTCGGTGGTTTGACGGCGGGTCAGAGTAATCTTTTTCGCAGCCGAACCCTCTTCCGTTCCGTGCGCTTTGCGGAGGCTTTCAAGCAAACGCGCCTTGTCCGCTTCCGTCACGGAATCGGTTTCGGCTTTCTTCTCGACGCCAGCCGAACGAAATTGTTCGAGCAGAACGCTCGCGGGCATTTTTAATTCCGCGGCAAACTGCGCAACTGTGTTACTGACCATTCACTGTCCTTCCTAATTTACTTCCAATCCGGCGACCCAACTCGGGAATTTGCAACTCGACACACCATTTATTCAAACCAGTGTGCCCGTGCTTTCATAATGACGTCCCGGGCCAATTCTTCGGAGATTTGTGTCATTTCAACCAACTCGTCGACGGCCAGCTCAGCCAGATCGTCACGGGTATTGATATTGTTTGCTGCCAAGGCCTCAACCATGGCTTGCGTCACACCCTCAATGCTGTGGATGTCTTGTTCGCTCTCAACAACTTCTTCCTTGGCAATTGCCTCGGTAAGCAATGCATTTCTTGCCCTGTTGCGAAGTTCATTGACTGTGCCTTCGTCGAAATCAGGAATTTCCAGCATTTCATTCAAGGGCACGTACGCCACTTCTTCAAGGGATTTAAAACCCTCGTTCAATAAAATACCGGCGACTTCTTCATCCACATCAAGGCGGGTCATGAAGACGTTGAGCACTTGATCCCGCTCTTCATCGCTTTTCTTGGCAGACTCTTCGGGCGTCATGATGTTGATTTGCCAACCGGTGAGCTCTGAAGCCAAACGAACGTTTTGACCTGAGCGGCCAATGGCAATGGCCAGTTCGTTTTCTTCAACGACGACTTCCATGCTGTGTTGATCTTCATCAACAACGATGGACTGCACACTGGCCGGGGCAAGCGCACCAATGACAAACTGCGCCGCGTCTTCGCTCCACAAAACGATATCAACACGTTCACCACCCAATTCAGACGTAACCGCCTGAACACGTGAGCCACGAACACCAACACAAGTACCGATGGGATCAACACGGCGGTCGTGGGTGTAAACAGCAATTTTGGCGCGAACACCGGGATCGCGGGCGGCTGATTTGATTTCCAGCGTACCCTGCTCTACTTCAGGCACTTCCAACGCAAACAGCGCACGAATGAATTCGGGGCAAGTACGTGACAAAATAACCTGAGGACCACGGGCTGTCCGGTCGACTTTCCACAGAAACGCGCGAACACGGTCGCCAGTGCGCAAGTTTTCCTTGGGGATCATTTGGTCGCGGGGAAGGCGTGCTTCAACCCGACCACATTCAACAATTGCGTCGCCGCGCTCCATCCGCTTGACTTGGCCCAGCACAATGTTGTCGCCGCGCTCAAGGAAGTCGGCAAGAATTTGCTCGCGCTCGGCATCGCGGATGCGCTGCAAGATAACCTGTTTGGCAGCCTGGGCGCCAATACGACCAAACTCAACCGCCTCAAGGGGTTCTTCAATAAAGTCACCGATGCTCAGATTGGGGTCGCGCTTGATGGCATGGTCGATGAGGATCTGTATGCCAGGCTCATAGAAGTCTTCGTCTGAAACAACTTCCCAACGGCGAAATGCATCATAGGCACCGGATTCACGGTCAATGACTACGCGAACCTCAGCCTCTTCGTCGAAACGTTTTTTTGTAGCGGAAGCAAGAGCCTGCTCAAGGGCAACAAACACCACTTCTCGCGCCACATTTTTTTCTCTGGCAAGCGCGTCGACAAGTAGTAAAATCTCACGACTCATTTTGAAGCTCTCCTAAAATTCAGATGCGGCACCAAACGTGCGCTATCAAGCTCGGCCAAGGTAAATACCAACTGGCGATCGGCCTCATTTTTTTTCTCTGCCGGAATCAGCAAGGTGTATGAATCACCTTCGCCTTTGCCCAGCACACCCACAAATTGTTTTCTGTTTTCAAGCGCACGGCGCAATTTAACCGCGACCTCTTCGCCGAGGTAAGTGTCAAAGTCGCGAGAACGCTTGAGCGCTCTGTCTACGCCCGGGGAAGAAATTTCCAGACGGTCGTAGTTGACATTTTCCACCTCAAGCAGACGAGACAGCTGATGACTTACCCGCTCGCAATCTTCAACACTGATGCCTTCCGGACCATCCAATGTAACCCTGAGCAAACCATGACCGGCGCGCTCTATGTCTGCAAGTTCATAGCCCAGACTTTCAATCACGGCTTCAGCACCCTTGACCCAACGCTCCAGCCAAGCACCAAATGGCGAGCCACCCACCCAGGTTTCCACGATGGCTGTGGAATCCGTGGACAGGTTCTTGGTTGAATCTGACGGTGATGAATCCGGTTTTGCACCGGCGTGATTATTTTCCTGCGACATACGACTTTCTAAAGTTTCCCGGATGTATACGGTTTTACAAATGCGATGACTAAAAAAAAATGGGCCTTCTAAAGCCCATTTTGTTAGGGGTACCGGGTTTCTGGGAGCGCACGGCAGGCATGACACCCACAGCGCTGGCTCAACACTCAAAAATAACCAGACCTTAAGCAAAAGCCAAACCCAAAGAGATGGCTTTTACAAACAGTACTTTAAAGAACTCGTAATTATGAACAAAAATCAGTGATTTTTCAAGCCCCGCCGCGGATTAGTTCTTTCCGGCGGCGCATTGCGGCGCCCACCAGCGCGATTGTTGGGCGCATCAATCTTGTTGCCGTTGGCATTTCTTTTGTTGTCTTTACCAAAGCCGGCCGCAGCCGCACCGGAAACGGTGAGAAACTGCCGGGTCGGGGCAAACATACCCAACTTTGGATCGACGG
>JBEIKS010000109.1:0-7962 GCA_040379625.1 Burkholderiaceae bacterium | reverse complement strand
GGTTGCTTGAAAAGAAATGAATTGACCGCAATGGTGGCTATTCGACCCTGGGCATGCGCCACCGCGGGCACCGAACCGGCCAAGTCCACCTGCGCCATGATCCACCCGCCAAACACATCACCATTGACGTTGGAATCGCGCGGCATAGGAATCACCCTGAGCACCGGCATGCGATCCACCGGCAGCATCATCTCTTCAGTGCTTGCGTCATCCATGTCTCGTCCTTTTAGTTGTACTTTTTGGTGTGCTTTGCCTGCTTCAACGCCGAAGTTTTTTCGGGCCGCCATGGTCTGAGTCTAAGGCCTTGCGTGCCATGTGATCAATGACACTGGGAAATAAACTTTTGAGCAACATGCCCAACCGGCCCTGCGCCGTCATGATGTGTTCGCGCTTGCGGTGTTCCATGGCATGAATCATTTCGCTGGTGCACTGCGCCAGACTCATGGCGCCTTTTTCGGCCAGACCTGAAACACCCGCACGTTCTCCGTTTGCATTCAGGCCGTTGCGGCGAATTTCCGTGGCCACCACACCGGGAAATATCATGGTGACATCCACACCGCTGCCCATCAGTTCAATGCGCAAGGCTTCGAAAAAACCGCTCATTGCAAATTTGCTGGTGCAGTAGGTGGTACGCGCAGGAACACCGGTTTTTCCTGCCAGACTACTCACCCCCACCACCAGGCCCTTTGATTGCCGCAGCGCAGACAAGGCACGGTGCGTCAGCCAGACGGCGCTCATGGTGTTGATGCGGAACAGGCGCTCGAAGGTGTCGAGATCGGTGATGTCCTCAAACCAGCCGTGCATGGACACCCCGGCGTTGTTTACCAAAACATCCAGACCGCCCATGGAGGCAACCGCTGTATCAATCAGCGAAGTGCATTGCGCCTGAACCGATACATCGCAGGGCACCACCCAAACTTGCGCTCCTACTGCACGGCAGCGTTGCGCAACGTCTTCCAGCGCATCCCGGCGTCTGGCGGCCAACACCAGTTTGTTGCCCTTCGCTGCCAGCGCCAGCGCCAGCTCCGCGCCTATGCCTTCGGATGCGCCTGTGATCAGAACGCGTTTTGATTCAATGGCTTGGTACATGTTTTAAGTTCTCTTCGAGTGTGTCTCCAGCAGTATTGTAGTATTGGTTGTAACTTGAAAAGCAAAGTGTTGAATATATGCGTCATTCCCATGGGGCCACGGCCCCTGTCACCGCCCGAACCCGCTCCGATTGGAGCACGCTGCAAAGTCTGTTTCCCTACCTCTGGGAATGGAAGTTCCGGGTACTGTTTGCCATTTCATGTCTGGTGGCAGCCAAGGTCGCCAACGTGGGCGTCCCATTTTTATTGAAAGAATTGGTGGACACCCTGACACCGCTGGTGTCTTCCCAGCCCTTGCTGGCCGCAGCCAGCATGCCGGTTTTTTTGTTGCTCGCGTATGGGGCATTGCGGTTTTCAACCACGGTGTTCACCGAGCTTCGGGAATTGCTGTTCGCAAGAGTGACTCAACACGCCGTGCGCCAATTGGCGCTGAAAACCTTTGAGCACCTGCATGCCTTGTCTTTGCGTTTTCACCTGGAAAGACAAACCGGTGGCGTCACCCGCGACATTGAACGCGGCACCCGTGGCGTTTCCAGTCTGGTGTCCTATACCCTCTACAGCATACTGCCCACGTTGGTTGAAATTACCTTGGTGGTGACCTACCTGCTGATTAACTACGATGTCTGGTTCGGCATCATCACCGTGGTTGCGCTGGTCAGTTACATTGCCTTTACCGTTGTGGTGACAGAGTGGCGCACCCATTTCCGCCGCACCATGAATGAACTGGACTCCAAAGCCAACACACGCGCCATTGATTCCCTGCTGAATTATGAAACTGTGAAGTACTTTTGCAATGAAGGCTTTGAGTCTCGCCGTTACAACGAAAGCCTAAAGCGCTGGGAAGAGGCAGCCATACAATCACAAACCTCTCTGTCGCTTTTGAATTCCGGGCAAAGCCTGATCATCGCTGCTGCAGTTTCCCTGATTTTATGGCGCGCCACCGCAGGCGTGCTGGCTGGCGAAATGTCGCTTGGCGATCTGGTGCTGGTCAATGCCTTCATGATTCAACTCTACATTCCGCTGAACTTTCTCGGAGTCATTTACCGTGAAATACGCCAGTCGCTTGCAGACATCGACCGTATCTTCAATTTGCTGGAACAGAACCGTGAAATTGCAGATTCCCCCCATGCCAAACCACTGCAGTTAAAGGGCGCGCATATTCGTTTTGAAAATGTACGGTTTGCCTACGACGTTCGCAGAACCGTGCTGGATGGTCTGAGCTTTGACATACCCCCCGGGCACACCGTTGCTGTGGTGGGTGAAAGCGGAGCAGGCAAATCCACACTGGCCCGTTTGCTGTTTCGTTTTTACGATGTAGATGCAGGCAGCATTTCAATTGATGGTCAGGACATTCGCAGCATCACCCAAAAGAGTTTGCGCAGCGCCATCGGAATCGTGCCCCAAGACACCGTGCTGTTCAACGACACCATTGCCTACAACATTGCCTACGGAAAAATAGACGCCGATCCTTCCGAAATCAAACAGGCCGCCAAGGCCGCACACATCGATCACTTTATTGAGACCCTGCCGGATGCTTACGAGACCAAGGTGGGCGAGCGGGGCTTGAAATTGTCTGGTGGAGAGAAACAGCGCGTTGCCATTGCACGCACCATTTTAAAAAACCCGGCCCTGCTTATTTTTGATGAAGCGACTTCCGCGCTTGATTCCCATTCCGAACAAGCCATTCAGGAAGAGTTGCGCAGCCTGGCCAGCCAACGCAGCACCTTGATTGTGGCCCACAGGCTCTCCACCATTGTTCATGCCCACAGCATTCTGGTCATGAGCAAAGGCGCAATCATAGAGCGTGGTACCCATGAAGAATTGCTGCAACTCGGTGGACATTATTCGCAAATGTGGGCGTTACAGCAAAGTGACCGATCTGCGGTGGAACCTTCCTGAATAAACAAACACACAACATGTGTGTGACGTTTCGATGTTACGCAAACGGCGCCTAACCCTAAAGAGCTAACTCTATTGGGTTGGGTACTTCTTTCCATTGCTAATATCGGTTAAAAAGCCGAGGTTCTCCAGGATACCTACGCCCATGTCCACTCATTCCAATGCTCACCGTCTTGAACACGACCTTCTCGGCGAACGCGAAATTCCCGTCTCTGCTTATTGGGGTGTGCATACACTCAGGGCCCTGGAAAACTTTCCCATCAGCGGCGTTGCACTGTCTGCGTTACCGGAACTCATCATCGCACTGGCAGCCGTTAAAAAAGCAGCCGCCTTGGCCAATTTCAACCTCGGTTCACTGAGCAAAAGCAAGTGCAGCGTTATTGTGCAGGCCTGCGACGAAGTCATGTCCGGTCACTGGCACGATCAATTCGTGGTGGATGTCATACAAGGCGGTGCCGGTACGTCCACCAACATGAATGCCAATGAAGTCATCGCCAACCGTGCGCTTGAAATCATGGGGCAATCAAAGGGCGATTACGCACAACTGCACCCCATTGAAGATGTGAACCTCTCGCAAAGTACCAACGATGTCTATCCCACGGCCATTCGTCTTGGCCTGATGACCGCCATCGACCACCTGTTGCCAGCCATGGAAAGCTTGCAAGCTGCTTTCGGACAAAAAGCCGAAGAATTCAAGGTGGTGCTGAAAATGGGTCGCACCCAATTGCAAGATGCCGTTCCCATGACACTGGGGCAGGAATTCCACACCTATGAAGTCATGTTGGGCGAAGACATTGCGCGGGTGCGCGAGGCCGTCAAACTCATTTGCGAAATCAACCTCGGCGCCACTGCCATCGGCACCGGCATCAACACAGACCCCGATTACGCTGGCTTGGCCTGCGCCCATCTGGTGAACATCACCGGCAAGGCTGTCACTGTCGCTGAAGATCTGGTGGAAGCCACCCAAGACACGGGTGCATTTGTGCAGTTGTCCGGTGTGCTCAAGCGCGTTGCCGTGAAGCTCTCAAAAATTTGCAACGACTTGCGCTTGCTTTCGTCCGGTCCGCAAGCCGGCCTCAATGAAATCCGCCTGCCAGCCCGGGCAGCGGGTTCCTCCATCATGCCTGGCAAGGTCAATCCCATCATTCCGGAAGTCGTCAATCAGGTGGCCTTTGAAGTGGTCGGCAACGACCTTACGGTCACCATGGCGTCCGAAGGCGGGCAGCTCCAGCTCAATGCGTTTGAACCCATCATCGCCTGGAGCCTGTTTAAAAGCATCAAGCACCTCACCGCCGCCTGCGAAACGCTGCGCCTGAACTGCATTGACGGCATTACCGCCAACACCGAATTGCTGTTGCAGCGGGTCAGGGCTTCTGCTGGGCTTGTTACATCACTGAACCCCTACATCGGTTATGAAGCGGCCACACAAGTGGCGGCAGAGGCCATACAAACCGGCCGCACCGTGTCTGAGTTGGTACTGGCCAGGGGGCTGATGACCGAAGCGCAACTCGCGGAAGTGCTCAGGCCTGAAGTACTGACACAACCCCGAAAAATGATGGCGCACAACACGCGTTGATCAACCCCTTTTTGTTTTGAAAGCACAGCTTGCCCATGAAACTCAATTTACTTGCAGTGGCTTTACTCGCGCTTTTAGGTTTGCAGTTTGGAGCAGGCAGTGCAGCGCTTGCTCAAGAACTGACTGGCACACTTAAAAAGGTCAAGGAGTTGAAAACCATCACCTTGGGGCACCGAGAGTCCTCAGTGCCGTTTTCATTTCTGGACGACAAGCAGCAGCCTGTGGGTTATTCCATGGACCTCTGCGACAAGGTGGTGTCCGCCCTGAAAGCCGAGCTAAAAATTCCAGACCTCAAAGTCATCATGCAGCCGGTGACTTCTGCCAACCGCATCAATTTGTTGGGTAATGGAACCATAGACCTCGAATGCGGCTCAACCACCAACACCATGGAGCGCCAGCGTCAAGTCGCCTTTGGTATCACCACTTTTGTAGCCAACGTTAAAACACTGGTGAAAAAAAACGGTGGCATTAAAAGTCTTGCAGATTTGAATGGCAAACCCATTGCCACCACCTCTGGCAGCACTGCGGTGCAACTCATCAAGGCCCATGAAAAGGGCGCAAAAATCGACTTCAAGGAAATTTACGGCAAAGACCATGCAGAGTCATTTTTGCTGGTTGAAGCCGATCGCGCTGTCGCCTTTGTAATGGACGATGTGCTGTTGGCCGGTCTGGTTGCCAATTCCAGAACACCGCAGGCTTACCGGCTGCTCGATGATGTTCTGAGGGCTGAACCCTACAGCCTGATGCTGCGAAAAGACGATCCGCAGTTCAAGGCGCTGGTGGATAAAACCTTGATCGATGTCATTAAGTCTGGCGAAATTAAAAAGATCTATTCCCGTTGGTTTGAATCCAGCATTCCGCCCAGAGGCATCAATTTGCGTTTTCCCATGTCGCAGGAATTAAAAGACATCCTGAAGTCGCCCAATGACAAAGGCATTTGAGCGGCTTACTGCCGTTCTAGTGTGCCCGGAAAAATAACAAGAAAGTTTTTATCATGAATTACGACTGGAACTGGTGGTTGTTTTTTGAGATGGTTGCAGACACCGATGCCACCTGGTTTGACATGCTGATGTCCGGTCTCGGTTGGACACTGCTGACCAGCGCATGTGCATGGCTGCTTGCATTTTTTATCGGTTCTTTTATGGGCATTGCACGTTCATCACGTCATCAAGGTCTGGTACTTCTGGGCAATACCTTCGTTGAGATTTTTAGAAACATACCGCTTATTGTGCAATTTTTCCTTTGGTATTTTGTACTGCCAGAAATCATTACACCTTTAAAGCAATTGTCGCTGTCACTGGACCCCACCCAATTCCAGTTCATTATTTCCGTGGCATGTTTGGGGTTGTTCACTGCCGCCAGAGTGGCTGAGCAGGTGCGCTCCGGCATCTTGTCGATTCCCCCCGGGCAATACAGGGCAGGGCAGGCCTTGGGCCTTGGAAATTTTCAGATTTATCGGTTTGTGCTGTTGCCCATGGCCTACCGAACCATGTTGCCGCCCATGACTTCCGAAATGATGAGTCTCATTAAAAATACCTCGGTGGCACTCACCATAGGTTTGACAGAACTCACCTTCAGGGCCCGTGAAATGGGCGAATTCACATTCTCATTTTTTGAGGCTTACATTGCCGCCACGCTCACTTACATTGTGGTGGCGCTGGCAGTCAGTCGATTGATGCATCGCCTTGAGTCATTTCTCGCGGTACCCGGCTTTTTGGGGGTCAGCAAGTAAGATGAGCGACCTCGATTTTGAAATTATCACGCGGACCTGGCCCTACCTGCTTAAAGGCCTGCACTACACAGCCCAACTCACTTTTTTCTCCTGTCTGGGTGGCATTTTTTTCGGAACCTTGCTGGCATTTTTAAAGCTCTCTAAAAACAAGCCCGTGCGTTGGCTGGCCACCGGTTACGTGAACCTCATGCGTTCCATTCCCCTGGTGCTCGTCATTTTCTGGTTTTTCTTTCTGGTTCCCCTGCTGTTGCAAGCCTTGACCGGGGCAGAGCGCCCAACACAGATCGGTGCAGACCGTTCCGCCTACATCACCTTCATTATGTTTGAGGCGGCATATTTTTGCGAAATCATGAGAGCGGGCATTCAAAGCGTACCCGTCGGACAAACCCAAGCGGGCTATGCGCTCGGGCTGGGATACGTCCAAACCATGGCGCAAATTGTTTTGCCTCAAGCCCTTCGCAACATGATGCCGGTATTGCTCACCCAAGCCATCGTTCTTTTTCAAGACACCTCGCTGGTGTATGTGCTGTCCGTCACCGATTTTTTGGGTGCAGCCTCAAAAGTGGCGCAGCGAGACAGTCGTCTTGTCGAGATGTACAGCTTTGTTGCCCTGGTTTATTTCGTGCTCTGTTTCAGCCTTTCCATGTCTGTGAAAGCGCTGCAGAAACGCCTACAAATTGTTCGATAGCGGGAATGCGTCATGATTGAAATTAATCAAGTCAATAAATGGTATGGCAATTTTCAGGTGCTCAGCAATTGCAGCGCCCGGGTCAGCAAGGGTGAGGTGATTGTGGTTTGCGGCCCCTCTGGTTCCGGAAAATCCACCCTCATCAAATGTGTGAATGCCCTGGAGCCTTTTCAGCAGGGCGAAATCATTGTGGACGGTATTTCTGTCGGAAACTTGAATACCGACCTGGCAAAATTGCGCTCACGCGTGGGCATGGTATTTCAGCACTTCGAGTTGTTTCCTCACCTCAATATCATGGGCAACCTGACGTTGGCGCAAGAAAAGGTATTGGGCCGCAGCCACGAAGAGGCCAATCAAAAAGGCATCGGTTTGCTCGACCGTGTTGGCTTGAAATCCCAGGCTTATAAATTTCCCGGTCAGTTGTCGGGTGGACAACAGCAACGGGTGGCAATTGCGCGCGCCTTGTGCATGGACCCTATTTGCATGTTGTTCGACGAACCTACCTCCGCACTCGACCCGGAAATGATCAACGAAGTGCTCGATGTCATGATTGAGTTGGCCCAAGAGGGCATGACCATGATGTGCGTTACCCATGAAATGGGTTTTGCGCGAAAAGTGGCCAATCGAGTCATTTTTATGGATCAGGGCAGAATCATTGAAGATTGCGACAAAGAGAGCTTTTTTGGTAGCCCTAGATCCGATCGCGCGCAGCAATTTTTGGCCAAAATACTTTCTCATTAAAATGCGCTTGGGGGGATCCTTTTTATGAGTGCAGGGATTTTTTTGCTGCGTTGGGGGTGATCCTTTTTATGAGTGCAGGGATTTTTTGCTTGGGCGGATCGCGGGCTGTTTCCTGCCTCAACCCTGCAAGCCTCGCCAAAAAACCGCAATGGCGGTTTTTTAGGTCGCCTGCGGCGCCTTCGGCTTGTGCGGGGTCGGCAGGGCCCACGTCCTGAATGCCCTACGCAAAAGAATTCCT
>JBEIKS010000108.1:0-7984 GCA_040379625.1 Burkholderiaceae bacterium | reverse complement strand
TGCAGGGCATGGAAGGGAAACTGTTCTCGCCCTTGGCTTTCACCATTGCAATTGCCTTGGCAGTCTCTTTGGTGATCTCTTTGGTGTTGTCGCCGGTACTGTGCTCTTATATTTTAAAGGGCGGGGCAGACAAAGACACGCCGCCCATCGCTTTCATGAAAAAGCACTACACACGCCTGCTGAATTTGTCGCTGACATTTCCAAAGCGCACCCTGATGTTGTCCATCTTGTTGCTGCTGTTTTCTTTGTCTTTGTTCCCTTTCTTGGGAACCTCGTTCATTCCAACGCTCAAAGAAGGCGCGCTGACACCCCAGATCAACCGGGTTCCTTCCATCTCTCTGGATGAGTCCATCAAAATGGAAATGGAGGCCATGCGGTTGGTGTCAGAGGTGCCGGGCGTAAAAATGGTGGTGTCCAAACTGGGTCGTGGCGAGTCGCCAGCTGATCCGGCGGGTCCGAACGAATCTGATCCGATTGTGCTGCTCGACCGAGATTCCGGCCGTACACAAGACGAAGTAGACGAAGATATCCGTCAGCGGTTGGCTGTTTTGCCCGGTGTGCAGATCGTTCTGTCCCAGCCAATCTCTGAGCGGGTTGATGAAATGGTGACCGGGGTTCGTTCCCAACTGGCCATCAAGATTTTTGGTGATGATTTGCCGGAATTGAAGCGCTTGTCGGAAAGTATTGCGAAGTTGCTTAAAGACGTACCCGGTGCGCGCGACATCCGGGTGGAACGTTTGTCCGGGCAGCAAGTGCTGACCATCGAAATCGACCGTCAGGCCATTGCACGTTTTGGCTTGAATGTGGCGGATGTCAATAACCTGATTGAAACCGCAGTGGGCGGCAGGGAAGTCAGTTCCGTGTATGAAGGGGAACGGAAGTTTTCAATCTCCATGCGCTACCCTGAAAACTACCGGGGAGATGTGGAGTCCATACGTCGCTTGAACCTGCGTTCTGCCGGTGGCGCCCTGGTACCCCTGGACAGTGTGGCTTCGGTCAAGGTGCTGGACGGCCCGGCACAGGTGTCGCGTGAAATGGGCAAGCGCCGAGTGGTGGTGGGTGCCAACGTAGAAGGGCGCGATCTGGGCGGTTTTGTTCAGGAAGTTCAAACGCTGGTGGCACAAAATGTGCCCTTGCCGGAAGGTTACCGCTTGGTGTGGGGCGGTCAGTTTGAAAATCTGGAACGCGCCATGTCCACGCTTACCGTGATTGTTCCCATCACCATTGCTGCGATTTTCTTCTTGCTGTTCATGCTGTTCCAGTCGGTCAAGTTGGCGGGCCTGATTATTCTGGTGTTGCCGTTCGCTTCCATCGGAGGTTTGATCGCCTTGTTCGTTACAGGCGAGTATTTGTCTGTCCCCGCATCGGTGGGTTTCATTGCGCTCTGGGGTATAGCAGTATTGAACGGTGTGGTGCTGGTGTCTTACATCAAGCGGTTGCGTGAGGAAGGTCTGGACCTGGCCGAGGCTGTGCGTCAGGGTTGCGCTCAGCGTTTCAGACCGGTGCTGATGACGGCCACTGTGGCGATGTTGGGTCTGGTGCCATTCCTGATTGCGACCGGCCCCGGCTCTGAAGTTCAACGCCCGCTGGCCATTGTGGTGATCGGCGGTTTGATTTCCTCAACTTTGCTGACTTTGGTGGTTTTGCCGGCTTTGTATCGCTGGTTCGATGATAAATCGCTGACCGCCTGAAAATAGAAAGAGATTATGAAAGAAGTACGCGCCATCATACGGCCTCAAAGATTGGCAAAAGTTCGCGATGCCTTGCGAGACATTCCGAACTTTCCCGGTGTCACCATGTTTCGTGCGGAGGGCTTCACTGCCCCCGCCAGTGCAGGTCCCAGATCCGTTGCGGAGGAATTGACGGATTTTGTTCCCAAGCTGGTGGTTTCGGTGCTGTGCTCCGACGACATGGTGGAAGTTATTGAGAAAGCCATTATTGACAATGCAACCACAGGCCAGTTCGGCGACGGCTTGGTCTGGGTTTTGCCTGTTCATCATGTCAAACGGGTGCGCAATGGCACGCACATGGAACTTGACGAGGAATAGCCAGTAAGTTGCGCGGGCCTTGTTGCTTCGTTTTTTAAAAAAGCGTTTTCAGCAACAAGCCCGCCAGCGCCGACACAGCAATCACTTCAACAACGCTGCGCTTGAACCGCATTAAAGCGACCAAGGCGCTCAAGGCAATGAAGGCGGAAACCCATTGGAATTCGCCTGCTGTGCCTTGCGGCCACAGGCTGTGGAACCCGAAAAACAAGGCCAAGTTTAGAATAACCCCGACCACTGCAGCGGTGATGGCTGTCAGCGGCGCGGTCAATCCAATTTTATTGTGAGTGGTTTCAATGAACGGGCCGCCCAGAAAAATAAAAACAAATGAAGGCAAAAATGTAAACCAGGTAACAATCACTGCACCCGCAACGCCAGCCATGAACAGGTGTTCGGGTCCGAAAACTTCCTTCAGGTAAGCCCCCACAAAACCGACATAGGCCACCACCATAATGAGCGGTCCGGGTGTGGTTTCCCCCAACGCCAGTCCATCCATCATTTGCAGGGGGCTGAGCCAGCCAAAAGTTTCAACCGCTGCGTCGTACACATACGGCAGCACAGCGTAGGCACCGCCGAAGGTGAGCAGCGCGGCTTTTGTAAAAAACCACCCCATTTGCGTCAGTGTGTTGGTCCAGCCAAGCCAGGTGGTGAGCAGCACCATGGGTATTGCCCAAAGCAGCAAGCCAATCACCAAAACCTTGAAAAAGCGGTACCAATTAAACAGCGCGTGCGCTGGTGTGGGTGTGTTGTCGTTGATAAAGGCCAGAGCACCGGTGTTTGAAGCGCTTGCATGCCCCGTTGTTGCAGCAATTTGACCGGGTCGCAGATAACCTACGATTACGCCTGCCAATGCCGCACCAACCACAATGGCTGGAAACGGAATGTTCAGCACGGCGCTGCCCAGAAAAGACAAACCGGAAATGCCCCACAACCAAGGGAATTTCAGCGCGCGAGAACCCATGCGGTGCGCCGCTTGAAACACAATGGCCGTGACTGCGGGCTTGATACCGTAAAACAGCGCCGCCACCCATGGCAGGCTGCCAAAAGCCACATAGGCCCAGGACAAGCCGATGAGCAATACCAGTGAGGGCAGGACAAACAGCGCTCCGGCGGCAATGCCACCCCAGGTGCCGTGCATCAGCCAGCCGAGGTAGGTGGCCAACTGTTGCGCTTCCGGGCCGGGCAGCACCATGCAGTAGTTCAGCGCATGCAAAAAACGCCGCTCGGACAGCCAGCGTCTTTTATCGACCAAGGCCTGGTGCATGATGGCAATTTGCCCCGCGGGCCCGCCAAAGCTGATGAAGCCGAGTTTCAGCCAGAACAAAAGCGCTTCCCGAAAGCTGACGGATTGCGGTGCTGTGTTGGTGTCACCGGTATTTAAAACTGTGCGGCTTGGGTTTTCAGGGTTCATGTGAAATAAAAACAAAAGGGTTTGCAAACTTGGAACGGACACTAACAGAAAAGCAAACCTCTTTGGAAAGCATCCTCTATTGACATTTGATGTTGTATGTCGTCAAATGACGTCAATCGTAGTCAGATATTCAAGCTCAAAAATCAAAGGAGAACAAAATGGGAAACATGAATTTCAACATCGGGGCAGACGCTTGCGTCGCCATCAATCCAGCCAACGGCGAGGTGATCGGTTCCATTCCCAAAACCCCTTTGGAAGCCATTCCTGCGATTTTTGAACAAGCGCGTAAAGCCCAGTTGATTTGGGGTGCGAAGTCTTACAGCGAGCGCGCTGGGCATATTCGCAAAATGCGTGAATACATTATTGCCAATGCAGACCACATTGCAGAAGTCGTGAGTTTGAGCAGCGGTAAAACCCGCATTGATGCGCTCGCCACGGAAGTGCTGCCTTGCACACTGGCCTGCAACTGGTATGGCAGCAACGCAGCACGGGTGTTGCGCCGCGAACGCCGGGAAGCCTCCAGCATTTTGTGGATAGGCAAACGTTCTGCCATTGAACATGAACCCTTGGGTGTGGTGGGCATTGTCAGCCCTTGGAATTACCCTTTGTCCATTCCGTTTGGTGAAATTGTCATGGGCTTGATGGCCGGCAATGCAATTTTGTTGAAAGTGGCTGCGGTAACGCCGATGGTGGGATTGGCCATTGAAGAAATTGTGGCAGCGGGCGAATTGCCTGAAGGCCTGTTTCATCACATTGTGGGCAGTGGCGCAGATGTGACCACAGCATTTTTCAACCATAAAATCGACAAAGTGTTTTTCACCGGCTCTGTGAGCGCAGGAAAAGACTTGATGGCGCAAGCCTCCCAAACCTTGACGCCGCTCTCACTGGAGCTCGGTGGCAAAGACCCCATGGTAATTCTGGAAGATGCGGACCTTGAACGCGCGGCCAATGGCGCCATGTGGGCCGGTTTGCAGAATTCAGGCCAGTCGTGTGCAGGCATTGAGCGCGTGTACGTACATGAGTCAGTGTATGAGCAGTTCATTGAAATTTTAAGCCGCAAAACCCGTGCGCTGCGTCAGGGCGTGCCGGATGCCGACATTTCTGTTGATATTGGTTCCATGACCACACGCAAGCAACAGCGTCTGGTGGAAAAGCAAGTGAACGAGGCGCTCGAAGGCGGCGCAAAGATTGTGGCGCAAGCGCAATGCAATGCCCACCCGGATGGTTTCTTCTTCCCAGCCACCGTGATGACGGATGTGAACCATTCCATGAGCCTGATGCGCGATGAAACCTTCGGCCCGGTGCTGCCGGTCATGAAGTTTCGCACTGAAGACGAGGCTGTGGCCCTGGCCAATGATTGCACCATGGCGTTGTCCGCATCGGTCTGGTCCACAGACACCGCAAGGGCGAAGGCTTTGGCACGTCGCATCCGTGGTGGTGTGGTGGCGATCAATGATCACCTCTACACACACGGTATGTCTGATTTGCCTTGGGGCGGTCCGGGTGAATCCGGCATTGGACGCACTCACGGCCCAGAAGGTTTGTTTGAAATGACAAGACCCAAGGCCATCAACTGGGACTTGCTGCGCGCCAAAAACAACCTCTGGTGGTACCCCCAGGACAAAGAAACCTACAATACCCTCAAGGTGGCATTGCGTTTGGGTTCGCCCCGCAGTCCGCTGGAGTTTGTGATGTCTTTGATCCGTGTGCTCCCAGTGATGATCAAGCGCATGTACTTTAGCAAGGGCTGATCAGGTTTGCCTTGAGCATTTCAGAAAATCGCTTGACGGCTTTCGCGTCGAATTGCGATTTTCTGTAGCGCAAACCTATCATCAATTGATCACCCATGTGCGCAATGCCTGCAGACAAACTGCAGGGCATGGGCGCTGGTGGCGTGAAGTGTAGCGCGGTGATCTGGCCGGCTTCACCCATGGCAGGCAAGTCCTTGAGCTTTCCCAAATTGGAAATCCATGTGGTTTCCATTAAAGACTTGCCAAACAATGGAAACAGTTCTTTGAGCTGCGCCTTCAGAAACGCTGGCAGGAATTTCGGAACGTCCAGCAAATCAATCAGGGTGCCTGCGGTGCCCGCTTCCTTGAATGCCGTGGTCTGCTCGCACACTTTCTGTGTGGCGTGGGCCAGCGTGGTTTGATCCGCCGTATTCAGTGACACCGACACATAAGACGTGTAGTTGCCCACAATTTCATGCCACCATGCCTGCGGCCGCAAATTCACCGGCATCAGCATGGCAATTCGGCCGGTGGCTTGCTTTTGCTCATCGTTCCATTGCCGGATGGTGAGTGCCACGGCGGCCAGCATCAGGTCATTGGCGGTGGCGGGCTTTTCCCGCTTCGACAAAAACAACTGGCTTTCTGCCTTGCTCAAGGAGATCAATTCCACCCCATAACCGGGGCGCTTGTTGCCGTCCCCCGCAGCCACTCCCTGCGGGGCGATTCTTGCCGGCGGTACTGCACTTTTGCCCAGATGACCCACCAGGTTTTTTGCTCTTTCCAGCAGTTGTGTCATGCTTTTTGAACCGGCCAGCGCAAGCAGGTCGCGAACATCCAGGGGGTTGATGTCTGGCAGCGGGTCGGGTTGGTCTGCGTAGATATTGACAATGGACTGAAGCAGGCGGAAGGCTGACAAGCCATCGGCCATGGTGTGCGGAACATTTAGCATCACATAATCGCCCTGGGCGTGGTGAACCAGATACACCATGAAGCAGGGCGCCAGCGTAAGTGGCACCTGAAGACTTGCGAAGCGGTTGCGGATTGAAACCACATCTTCTTCGTTTTTTGCGTCCAGCACTGTCAGAGGCAGATGGTCCAGTTCGCTCGGAAATTCCCAGAAATATTCTGTGGCGGAACCTTCAAAGTATTGGCTTCGCGCTCTGGCCAGGGGGTGACGGGCAATTGCAGCCCGCAGGGCATAACTTAAGCGGCGTGTGCTGATGTGGCCGCTGACCCTTATTTCCAGATGAATGCTCCAGGTCTCAGGGCGTCGGTCGATGTTTAAGAATGTAGCGTCTAAATGGTTGAACCGTGTGGTCAGCATCCGCAGTCTCCGTTGTTAAGGTTCGAAGCGCTGAATTCGCAGCCCTTCGACCTAGTCTATTTTTCTGCAGATTTTAGAGCGGACCTGTGAAGCTTGTCACTGCTTCTTTTTAAGAAACTCACTGACAGCAGCGGCTGTTTTTTCTGGGGCTTCAACCATGGGCATGTGGCCGAGTTCCTCGAAAACAACCACTTCCGCCTGAGGCACGCCGGCTTTCCAGACCGGTACGGCGCTTACATCCAGCAGCGCGTCTTTTTTGCCCCAGACCAGCAGGAAGGGCGTTTTAATGTCTGCCAGACGGTCGTCAAGGAAGTTTTTGTTGTGAAAATCCTTGTGAATTTGGGCGAGTTCTTCACGTTTTTGAATATAACCTTCGGCCATGGCCGCTTTGATCATGTCGGGCAACCAAGGGGGTTGGGCCATGGTGGTGGCGTAGAAGTTGTCAAAGTCGGCACGGGTTTTAACAAGGAAGGAATTCTTCCCCGCATCCATCTGTTTAACCACTTCGCTTGGATTGGGGGCGACGACGCCGGCTGGGTCAATGGCGACCACGCTGATGACGCGGTCTGCAGCATCTGCACCCAAGGTGGCGGCGATAAAGCCCCCCATAGAGTTTCCAATGACATTGGCTTTCTTGATGTTGAGCACCTCCATCAGACCGACGATGCGTTTCGCTTGGCTCGGTGCATCGTAGGCCCACTCGGCCTTGAAACCGGTTTCGCCATGGCCTGCCATGTCGGGAATCACCACAAAGTAGTCTTTGACGAAATGCTTGGCAAAACGCGGCCAGACTTCCTTGTCTGCGCTGTAGCCATGCAGCATGATGATGGCGGGCTTGGTGGCATCGCCACCCACATAGGCCACCGTGGGCATGCCGTTTACGTCAATGGTTCGCTTTTCCAGACCGTAGAGTTTGGCCTCAACAGCAGTGGCGGTTTCAAATGCCGCTTTGCCGACAGTGGCGTTGCCTGAAACACCCCAGACTGCGGCGCCTACGAGCAGTGCACCTAAGGTGAATTTGAATGATTTCATGGCGTCTCTCCAACTGATGTTATTTGTCATCACTTTACATCTGACGAAGAATAATGTCAAATATAAGTTATGAAAAAAAATGACCAAACCGAAGTTTTGCCGCGTCTGTATGGTGGTGAAGAAGGGGGCGAGCGGGTGGCTCGCCGCAAGCAACAATTCATGGACGCCGGCCTGCGATTGTTCGGTTCAGGTGGCTACCGCTCTGCCACGGTCCGGGCGCTTTGCAAAGAGGCAAAACTCACAGACCGGTACTTTTATGAATCCTTCAGCTCGACAGAGCAATTGCTCATTGAGGTGTATCAACGCGAAATTGCACACATAGAAGCCAAGCTGCTGGAAGCGGTAGGGCAGTTGGGTACCAATTCAAATTTGCAGCAAATTGTGGATCGGTCTTTGGATGCATTTTTCCAAGCGGTTGAAAACCCCTTGGTGGCTCGCACGG
>JBEIKS010000107.1:0-8055 GCA_040379625.1 Burkholderiaceae bacterium | reverse complement strand
GGGTTTGATGGCGGAATATGCGCGCGTGGTGTAGCGCATGCTTCTGCCTTGAACTTCCTGACGCTCCAAGGCAAAGCCGGGTTCCTGACTGGGTCGGTTCACAATAAAAGACATGACTATGGACTCAACGCCACGGGTTGAATCAAAGGCCATCAGGCGAATGTAATATTGGGGAAATGCCTTGCGGCATTCCTTGACTTCCGCCAGCACGCCCGCTGCATCGGCAATGTCAAACATCGGTAAACCGAACATGTCCCAGTAGGTATTTCTGGGGTGCGGGTCATCGGTGTATTCCACGCTCCAGGAATAAGCCCTGTCCAACCCATACTGTATTTGCGCACTGATTTCCGCATCAGTAAGCTCAGGTAAAAAACTGAATTGACCTTGGGTGATTCGACCCGTCGGATTGCTCATCATGGTTGTTCTCTCTTTCTTGTCAGGCTGCCACGGCAGGGGTTGGAACAAAGTCGCTGCTGTCGGTGGACTGGTAGTTGAAAGTGATGTCGCCCCAAGTGTCCAGCGCCGCTCTCAAAGGCCCACAGTGAATGGCGGCCTGCCGCAAAATATCTGGCCCTTCATTGAGAATGTCTTTGCCCTCATTGCGCGCTTTCACCATGGCCTCCAAGGCCACCCGGTTAGCCACGGCACCGGCTTGAATGCCCTGAGGGTGCCCAATGGTGCCGCCACCGAACTGCAGAATTACATCGTCGCCGAAGAGGTCCAACAACTGGTGCATCTGGCCCGCGTGAATACCGCCGGAGGCCACTGGCATGACTTTTTTAGTGTCAGCCCAATCCATGTCGAAGAACAAACCACGGGTCAGGTCGGTGCGCGTGTAACTGTCGCGGCAAACGTTGTAATACCCTTGAACTGTCAAAGGATCGCCTTCCAGCTTGCCCACCGCAGTGCCGGTGTGCAGGTGGTCGCAATCGGCCAGACGCAACCACTTGGCGATTACGCGGAAACTCACACCATGGTTTTTCTGGCGGGTGTAGGTACCATGGCCTGCACGGTGCATGTGCATGATCATGTCATTGCGACGGCACCATTCAGCCATTGATTGAATGGCGGTCCAACCCACAACCAGATCCACCATGACCACCACCGAACCCAACTCCTTGGCCAACTCTGCCCGCTCGTACATGGCCTCCATGGTGCCGGCTGTAATGTTGAGGTAACTGCCCTTGATTTCACCGGTGACTGCCTGCGCCTTGTTGACTGCATCCATCACATAAAGGAAACGGTCGCGCCAATGCATGAAAGGCTGAGAATTGATGTTCTCGTCGTCTTTCATGAAGTCCAGCCCGCCCTTCAGACCTTCATAAATCACCCGACCATAATTGCGCCCCGACAAACCCAACTTGGGCTTGGTGGTGGCGCCCAGCAACGGGCGACCAAATTTATCCAGACGCTCGCGTTCCACAATCAGACCGGTGGGCGGACCTTTGAATGTTTTGACATATGCCACAGGAATGCGGATGTCTTCGAGACGTGCCGCCTTCAGTGGTTTGAAACTGAAGACATTGCCAATCAGCGAGGCTGTCATGTTGGCAATGGAGCCCTCTTCGAACAAAACCAGATCGTAGGCAATCCAGGCAAAGTACTGCTCTGGGTTGTTGGGCACCATTTCAACTTTATAAGCCTTGGCGCGGTAACTGTCGCAGGCGGTCAGGCGGTCTGTCCACACCACTGTCCAAGTCGCTGTTGAAGATTCGCCGGCAACCGCTGCTGCTGCTTCTTCAGGGTCCACACCGTCTTGGGGCGTAATGCGAAACAGGCACAGCGTATCGGTTTCCTTGGGCTCGTAATCAGGCATCCAGTAACCCATTTGCTTGTATTTCAAAACGCCCGCGCTATAACGCTTTTTTGCATCCGTGATTTGACTGGTCTGGCTCATGCGAACTCTCCTGGACAAAATAGTGACTTAAGGCGACTAATATAAAAATCTTTACATTTATGGTAAATTCAATTTAATTTCAATGTCGATTAAGTAAAAGCTTAATGAAGAACGCAAGTTTCAGACAATTAAGGGTTTTTAGTGAAGTTGCCAAGCATTTAAGCTTCTCAAAAGCCGCCGAAAAACTTCATCTGACACCCCCGGCAGTCACCATGCAGGTCAAGGAATTGGAAGCCAATATCGGGCTGCCGCTGTTTCACCGGCAAGGTCGTCAGGTCAGTCTGACCACCGTTGGCGAATACATGCTGGTGTATGTCCGAAAAATCCTTTCAACCCTGAAAGACGCTGAAGACGCTGTTGCCCGCTTGCAGCATGCAGAAATGGGCGTGCTTAACGTTGGCATGGTGAGCACTGCAAAATACTTTTTGCTAAAAATGATGGCTGAATTCAGGGAAAAGCATGAGGCTGTGGATTTTCGGATTTCAATAGGAAACCGCGAACAACTGGTTCGAATGCTGGAAGGCAACGAGGTGGACATCGCGGTGATGGGGCGTCCGCCGAAAGACCTTGAGGTTCGAGCAGAACCGTTTGCAGCGCATCCCCATGTTTTTGTGGCCAGTGTCGGCCACCTGCTTTCCAAGCGTGGACATCTGACCGTTGAGGACCTTCGTCAGTATGAATTTATTGCTCGCGAACAAGGCTCGGGGACGCGCGCGGCCATGGAGAAGTTTTTTGCAGACGCACGTCTTGATCCGCGCATTAAAATGGAATTCCCAAGCAATGAAACCCTCAAACAAGCGGTCATGGCAGGTTTGGGCATTGGTTTTGTCTCGCTTCACACCATCGGTTTTGAACTGCAGCACCAACAAATCTCGGTGCTGGATATTCAATCAACCCCTGTGGTCAGGGCTTGGAACGTGGTTCACAAGCGATCAAAAATACTGTCCCCGGCAGCCGAGGCTTTTCGGTATTTCATCCTGGAACATGGTGAAGCGTATTTGGCGAATCAATTTGGAGGCTATTTGGACATGGAAGGAAAGTAAGCGGTCAAAGATTTTTTTGCGCCCTGCCTTCACTTCTCTCTCGTATTGGCATCACATGTATCAAATCGGTGTTCAAGCGCAAGAAACAGGCATTTCCAGCTTCAACCCCTTGCGCCCCCGCCTGGGTCAGCGTCAGACGAAATTTCACCGATTCAGCCGCAGACAACTGCAAATCCACCAATACAATTTCACCCAGAGAACGGCAGGCCAGAACGTTTACCGCATGGTCTGAACTTGTGGCGTCGTCTTGCTTGACCAGCGTAAGGCCGTGGTTGTGAATAATCCAGTCAACAGGGTGCCCCGCAGGAATCAATCCTTTGTCCCGGACTGAAATACGCAACGCGCCGGCGGCTTCGGGCCACAACCACTCCAACGTGGCATGCCCGTGACCCTCAGACCCACACCACACGCCCTTGAAGTGGTTTTGTATGCCCAGCAAATCAGCCACACGTCCATTTCTGGGCGCTTGGTGTACCCGCTGCGGGCTGGCCTGTTGCAACACCACACCACCATCAAGCACCACCAATTGGTCGCACAACAAACTGGCTTCCCTAAGGTCGTGGGTCACCAGCACAATGGGAATGTTCAACTCGTGTTTGATGTCCGCCAGCAACTCGTAGAGTGCCTGACGGGTGTTCATGTCGACTGCGGAAAAAGGCTCATCAAGCAACAACAATTCCGGCGATCTTGCCATGGCCCTTGCAATAGCGACCCGTTGTTGCTGCCCCCCAGACAATTCAGAGGGCCGCCTGTTCCAATGCGATTGCGCAATGCGGGTTTTGCTCAACCACTGCGATGCCAACAGGCGCCGTTGTTTGGGCTCCTGATTGAGCAATGCCAGTTCAACGTTCTGCAGCGCGGTCAAATGGGGCATGAGGGCGTAGTCTTGAAAGACCAAACCCACCCGGCGTTGGTTTGCAGACAAATAAATGCCTGAATCGCTGTCAAACCAAATTGAATTACCGACGGCAACCTTCCCAGACTCAGGTTTCATCAGGCCAGCCAAGGCGCGGAGCATTGAGGTTTTTCCCGCACCGGAAGGCCCCACCAAACCCACAATCTGCCCTGCATCACAGCGAAAATGCCCCTGCAATGGCATGGGGGTTGTTTGCTGGAATGCAGCAAACAATGCGTTGCTTGAGGTCTGCATCAACGTCTCACCAAGCGACTGGATGCGTAAAACGAAAGCGTGACCGCCAGCAGTGAGAAAACCAGCAAGGCGGCAGACATTTGCTGTGCTCCGGCCAAGTTGAACGCCTGAACTTCATCGTAAATTGCAATGGCCAAGGTTCTCGTTTCACCCGGTATGTTGCCGCCGAGCATCATAACCACGCCAAACTCCCCCAAGGTATGAACAAAGGTCAGTGCAATGGCTGAGACAATACCGGGCCAAGCAAGTGGCAATTCCACCCGCAAAAAAGTCTGCCAAATGGAAAGCCCACTGACAAGGGCCGCTTCCCTCAATTGTTTGGGTATGGACTCAAAGGCCCGTTGGATGGGCTGCAACATAAAGGGAATATTGAATATCACAGAAGCCAGCAACAAACCTGAAAAATTAAACACCAGATGCAAACCGGTTGCATCTTGCAATAAGCGCCCCAAAGGCGCCTGAGACCCCAAGGCTGTGAGTAAATAGTAGCCCAGCACTGTAGGGGGCAGCACCAGAGGCAACAAAATAAAACCTTGAAACACCGACTTGCCAAAAAAACGCCTGAAAGCCATCAAGCGACCAAAATACAAACCCAGCGGAAGCAGCAACACCAAGGTGAACAAAGCCAACTGCAGCGACACTTTCAGCGCAGCGTAATCCATTAAGGTGTCTCCGCAACCGAAGCAAAGCCGTGTTGCACAAAAATACCGCGGGCTTGCTCAGACAACAAAAAATCGTAAAAAGCCAGTGCAGCCGGCTCTGCATTTTTTAGTAAAACCATGCGCTGAATCAGCGGTGCGTGCAAGGCAGCAGGCACCACCATGGCTTGAAGGTGTGCAGGCAGCGGTTGTATTTTCAGTAGGGAAACCGGCAACAAACCTGCATTGACATGCCCGCCGAGCAGAAATTGACTGGCTTGCGCAGCATTGTCACCCACCACCAGTCGCGCCTGCAGCGCCGACCAAAAACCGATAGCCTGCAAGACTTCCCGGGCCTTGATGCCGTAGGGTGCGTGTTCCGGATTGGGAATTACAAACTTCTCCCCTCCCATTGCAAGCCAGGCCGCCATGAATCGCTGAATTTTTTCTGTTTCGGGAAGTGTTTCTGAGGCGGACAATTTCAATTGGGAAGGCAGCACCAGCAACAAGCGCCCTTGTGCATAGGCATGCCCGGCGTCCTTGGTTTTTCCGGCCTCAAACAAGCGTTTCACAAAATTTTGGTCTGCGGAAAGAAACATCTGGAAAGGCGCGCCCTGCATCAACTGCGTGTAGAGAACACCGGATGCGGCATACGTGGGCTTGATCCGGTGCGGGCTGCCGGCTTGAAACTTGGCAATCAATTCGGGCAGCACCGACCTGAGGTCAGAGGCAGCCGCCACCAAAACCTGCGCGTTTACTGCGCCGCAGAAAGCCAAAAGAGAAAATACCAAAGGCAATCTGAGGCGAAGCAAAGCGCTCATTACTCGACAATACTGAAAGTCAGCCCGCTGTGCGCCTCAAGGCGCTTAAGCAGGGCATCGCCCATCAGGGTAGAAGGCGTCCAGAACCCACCCGGTTTGCCTTCGTTGTCCAATGCCAGACACGCCGCGGCTTCGCCCAGCATTTTTGCTGTGGAACCGTAGCCAGGATCGCGGTCTCCGGTGACTTTGGCCACCAGGTTTTTTCCAGACGCTGTGGCGCCGAAAAAGCGGATGTCAAAATGACCTTTTTCCTGTGACTGAGGGCTTGGCCCCTCACCGGGCTTGGGCACCACAAAACGCTCAAGTGCCATACGTGCCGGGGGAATGGCTGCCGCAACAAAGAAGCCGCCCAAACCAGCCGTGATGCCTGTTGCCATCAGACGGCCTTTCAAACCGTCACCGGTCATCATCGCCTCGTCGTATTTGAAATCGCGCCCGTAGGCGCAACCGGTCAAACCGTTGGAACGGTGAACCACACGGGTGTTAATGCCCGCCATGATAAAAGGCGCCACCCATGACTTTGACTGCTTGTCATACTGGGGAATTTTCACTGAAGGTTGGCGAGTACCGGTGTTTTCCGGGGAAATCAGGTAGGGATTGCCCAGTTTTTTTGCCAAACTCGGGTTGGCTGACAATTCTTTTGTAACGTTCATCATACTGGCCACCGTACCGCCGGAAAACTCGCCCTTCATGCGGCGAACCCGCATCTTGACTTCGTTGCAAGGCTGTTTAAACCGCGCCAGTGATTCGCGCTGCAGGAAATAGTTGCCCATGTCAGAAGGAATGGAATCAAAACCGCAGCAATGCACAATTCGCGCACCGCTGGCTTTGGCTGTGGCCTCGTGCGCTTGAATCATGCGGTCTATCCACTGGATTTCACCGGTGAGATCGCAATAATCAACGCCCATTTCAGCACACAAACCCACCAGATCAGAACCATACAAGGCATAGGGCCCGACCGTGGAAACCACGACTTTCGTTTGCGCACAGAGATCGCGCAAGGCCGATTGATCGCTTGCGTCTGCAACAATCAGATTCAACTGGCTGGAGCCTGAACCCAAGTTTCCCCGGACCTCTTCAAGCTTGGACTTGGAGCGGCCAGCCATGGCCCAGGACAATTCACCTTTCAGGCCATGGCGTTGCCACAAATAGCCAGACAGAATCTGACCGACAAAACTGGTGGCGCCAAATACAACGAGGTCATACTTTTTATTTTTCAAAACCGTCTCCTGGTTTAAAGCATTATGAAACTCACTGCACCGACATTATCTAAAGCACGCCAAAAATGAAATCAGGCGGCTTTTTCCAAACCGAATGCGCGGTGCAATGCACGAACAGCCAGTTCCATGTATTTGTCTTCAATAATGACTGACACTTTAATTTCAGACGTGGAAATCATTTGAATATTGATGCCCTCTTCTGACAGTGTTTTGAACATCTGGCTGGCAATACCCACATGCGAACGCATGCCGATGCCCACAATGGATACTTTGCAAACGTTGGCATCACCAGTGACTTCGCGTGCGTTCACCGCCGGTTTGACCTGTGTATTCAATACGTCGAGTGTTTTTTGCAATTCGTTGCGGTGCACAGTAAATGAAAAATCTGTGGTGCCGTCTGACCCCTGATTTTGAATGATCATGTCAACGTCGATATTGGCATCGGCAATTTTTCCCAGAATACTGTAAGCAATGCCTGGACGGTCTGGTACACCGCGGACGGTGACTTTGGCTTCATCGCGATTGAAAGCGATACCGGAAACAACAGCTTGTTCCATGTTTTCATCTTCCTCAAAAGTAATCAAAGTGCCCGAGATCATTTCTTCATCGAGCGAAATCATTGGGTCAGTCAAACTGGACAACACGCGGGTGGGCACACGGTACTTGCCCGCAAACTCAACCGAGCGGATCTGCAGGACTTTCGAGCCCAGCGATGCCATTTCCAGCATTTCTTCAAAAGACACCACCTTCAAGCGGCGGGCATCTTCAACAATGCGGGGGTCTGTGGTGTAGACACCATCCACATCCGTATAGATCAGGCATTCCTGAGCCTTCATGGCCGCTGCCACCGCCACAGCGGAGGTGTCTGACCCCCCTCTGCCCAGGGTTGTGACGTTGCCATTGGGGTCCATGCCCTGAAAACCGGTGATGATGACAACACGGCCTGCGTCCAGGTCAGCCCTAACGCGCACATCGTCGATGGATTCAATGCGCGCTTTGGTAAAAGCGCTGTCAGTGCGGATGGGTACTTGCCAACCTGCGTAGCTGACGGCATCCAGACCCAGCGCTTTCAACGCCATGGCCAGAAGGCCCACAGACACTTGCTCACCTGTGCACGCAATTGCGTCGAGTTCACGGGGATCAGGTTGGGCCTGAATCTCTTTTGCCAATGCAATGAGGCGGTTGGTTTCACCCGACATGCCCGAGGGAACCACCACCATCTGGTGACCTGCCGCGTGCCATTTTGCGACCCGGCGTGCGACATTCTTGATGCGATCGGTGGCCCC
>JBEIKS010000106.1:0-8132 GCA_040379625.1 Burkholderiaceae bacterium | reverse complement strand
GGGCGCATCCAGTTTTGTTTCGAAGAATCGAGGATGCAAAACTGCGCAACCCGGCGCTAAAAATCATTTTTTGTGATCCGCGAAAAACAGACACCGCTGAAATAGCCGACTTGTACTTGCCCGTTCAACCCGGCACCGACGTTATGTTGTTCAACGGTTTACTGCACATCATGTTGTGGGAAAACTGGATTGACACCGCCTACATTGCGCAGCACACCGAAGGCTTTGAAGCCTTGAAAAAAACCGTGCGCGATTACACAGCGGAAAAAGTGTCCGCTGTCTGCGGTATTGCGAAAGAAGATTTGTTTTTGGCTGCGCAATGGTTCGCCGAGTCCAGCGCCACCTTGAGTTTGTACTGTCAGGGCTTGAACCAGTCGAGCAGCGGTACCGATAAAAACATGGCCTTGATCAACCTTCATCTGGCCACCGGTCAAATCGGCAAACCCGGTGCCGGACCGTTTTCCTTGACCGGGCAACCCAATGCCATGGGTGGGCGCGAAGTCGGCGGGCTTGCAAATTTACTGAGCGCGCACCGCGATTTAAGCAACCCCTTGCACCGCGCAGAAGTGGCGGCGCTTTGGGGGTTGGATACCGTGCCAGAGTCCCCCGGAAAAACCGCTGTTGAAATGTTCCAGGCAGCCGCTGATGGCGAAATCAAAGCCTTGTGGATTGCCTGCACAAACCCGGCGCAATCCATGCCTGATCAGGCATTGGTAAGGGCAGCATTGAAGAGGGCAGAATTTGTGGTGGTGCAGGAAGCCTATGGCAGTACTGCCACTGCAGCGTTTGCAGATGTGTTGCTGCCAGCCACCACATGGGGAGAGAAAACCGGCACGGTGACCAACAGCGAAAGACGTATCAGCCGGGTACGCGCGGCCGTTGCAGCCCCAGGCGAGGCCCGACACGACTGGGCCATTGCCTGTGATTTTGCGCAACGACTTGCGCCGCTCCTGCAACCGCAACGGGCACCTCTTTTTTCATATCCATTGGATGATGCTGAAACTGCAGTGGAGCGGATCTGGAACGAACACCGTGAAAGTACCCGGGGCAGGGATCTGGACATCACCGGATTGTCTTATGCCTTGCTTGAAGAGGCGCCCCGGCAGTGGCCTATGCCAGAAGGTGCCGTTCAGGGAAAAGCAAGGCTGTACGAAGATGGCCGATTTCCAACGGTAACGGGGCGGGCGCGTTTTGCAGATGTCAGTTTCCAACCCGTGGCTGAACCGAGGGAATCACGCTTCCCGTTTTCCCTGATCACCGGGCGTTTGCGCGATCAATGGCATTGCATGAGCCGCACTGGTACCGTAGGCAGATTGTTCGCCCATGTCGCAGAACCCTGCATACAAATGCATCCGCAAGACATGGACAGAAGGTCTTTGCATGCGGGCGATCTGGTTCAGGTCAGCTCGAAGCGTGGCAGCATCGTTGTGCCTGTACAGGCGAGCGAAGAAGTTGCCCTGACACAGGCCTTCATGGCCATGCATTGGGGTTCAGAATACCTCAGTGGCTGTTCGGCCACCGGCGAAGCGCTTGCGGGCGTTAATGCGCTGACCACCTCTGCATTTTGCCCCGACTCAAAACAGCCGGAATTAAAACATGCAGCTGTAAAAATTGAAAAAGCGACGCTGCCGTGGTCGCTGCTCGCAGTGGCTTGGCTGGGCGAGTCTGAAGCCTTGAAGGTGTGGCTGGAGCTTAGGGCCTTGATGCCTGCGTTTTCCTTTGCGACGTGTGTGCCTTTTTCCAACCAGGTCAGCCTTGAAAATGCCAATGAAGCAAGACACGGGTTGTTGTTTCGAGCCGCAGCTTATGAAACCGCATCAGGGGAAGTCCTCGACAAAATCGAAGCCCTGATGGGGCTGCAGGTTGCAGATGCAATGCGTTTTCAGGATAGAAGCAAAGGAGTGCGTCGCACGGTTCGCGTGGTTCAGGCGGGCGATGCAGCGCAATTGCAGGGGTTTTTATTGGCTGGCGATGTTTCTTCCGAAGCCTGGATCAAGGCATTGCTGCAACAAGAAATACCGGCACAAGCCTATGGGCGTCTTTTATTGGTGCCCGGCGGGCAAGCACCGGTTGCTGTCAAGTCCGCGGGCAAGCAAATCTGCACCTGCTTCAATGTGACGCAAGACGCCATTCAAAGCCAGCTGAGTTCTTGCGCAGGCGATGAAAAACAGCGTTTGCAGCGTTTGCAAGAGGCCCTGAAATGCGGCACCAACTGCGGTTCCTGCGTGCCAGAACTGAAAAGGCTTGTCAGGCAAACACAGTGTTTGTCTGCATAAAAAAGCGTTGCTTGGCTGCCGCCATTTGCAAATCCGCTTCCATGTTTTTCAACACCCCATTCCAGCAGCGTGAGTGGTCTTGGCGATAAAGGGTCATGCTGGGATACCAAGGGGTATCGGTTCTGTCGAGAAACCAGCGCCAGTCGGGTACATGCGACAGCAGTGTCCACGTGGGTTTGCCCAAGGCGCCCGCCAAGTGCGCCACACTGGTGTCTACTGTAATTATCAAATCCATCAGGTCGCAAACAGCCGCTGTGTCAGTGAAATCCTCCAAGGGGTCTGTGAGCTGTGTAATGCGCTCTTGAGTGTTCAGCGTTTGTAGATCTGCTTCGCTGACGGCTGCCTGCAGACACACATACTCGAACGCATCCGGCAGGCGCGCAAGCAATTCTCTGAGTGCCAGGCTGCGGTTTCTGTCATTTTTATGTACCGTACTGCCTTGCCACACCACACCTACCCTGAGTTTGGTTTTTTCTCCAAGGCGCTGTTCCCACAATTCACGCTTGTCTGCATGACTGCTTAAATACGCGGGTGCGGCCGGTATCGTGCCCATCAAGGTATTGAAGGCCAAAGGCAGGCTGAGCAAAGGACAATGAAAATCGGTTTCAAGCGCTGTGTCACCGAGTGCAATCACTTGCAAATCTGGAAGCAGGGTGGTGATCAACTTAACAAGTCCTGCCTGAACCTGCAAAACAGGTGTTGCACCCATTTCCACAATCAGCCTGGCGTAACGGCAAAATTGCAGGGTGTCTCCCAGACCTTGTTCCGCGTGCAGCAAGATGGTTTTACCGGCAATTGATGTTTGACCCAGCCACAACGGGGCTGTGAATTTCTTTTGTATCTCAAATTCCTCATCCTCGCTCCAGCGCCATTCGTAAAGCTCGAAGCCAAGCTTTAATTTGCCGCACAGTATCAAGGTCAGCGCTTTGTTCCAATGGGCTCCGATGTTTTCGGGTTCAATGAGAATGGCTTCATTGAAACTGAGTAAGGCTTCATCGAGTCGCCGCAGTTCATGCAACACCAGTCCGCGGTTAGAAAACGCCTCTGCGTAGCGGGGTTTCAGCGATATGGCGCGGTCGTAACTGTCGAGCGCATCGTCCAGACGGTTCAAACGTTGCAGCGTCATGCCGCGGTTGGAATATGCTTCTGCGTAAGCAGGATTGATGGCAATGGCCTGGTCAAAGCTGAGCAATGCATCTTGGGGCTGCGACATTTCGTTGAGTAAAACGCCGCGGTTGGAAAACGCATCTGCATACGCCGGGTTCAGGTCAATGGCCTTGTCATAACTGGCCAGCGCCGCCTGATTCTGTTGCAGCTTTCGCAAGGTATTGCCGCGGTTGGAATAGGCTTGCGAGTAGTCGGTCTTGATGGCAATGGCCTCATCAAAACTGATCAGTGCCTCCGCATAGCGCTTCAAGTCATGCAGCGTGAGTCCGCGGTTTGAATAGGCCATGGCGTAGCCCGGACGCAGCAAAATTGCCTGGTCATAGCTGGCCAATGCAGAGTCCAATTGTTGCATGTCGCGCAAGGTATTGCCGCGATTGGCATAAGCCTCAGCGTCGCCGGGCGTAATTTCAATGGCTTTGTCATAGCAGTCGAGTGCGGGCTGCATTTCATTGTTTTCACGGTGCGCATTACCGCAATTAAAGTAAGCGGTACCGTAGGTCGGGTTGATCTGTATGGCCTGGTGGTAACTGCTGAGCGCGGCTCCAAGATCGCCGGTCTGCTTTTGCATGTTGCCCAGATTCAAGTGGGCCTGAGCATAGTCGGGTCTGAAACGGATCGCAGACTGGTAGCTCTCCATGGCTGCTGTCAGACGGCCAACCGCAGACAAAGCGTTGCCAAGGTTCAAATGAAAGGTTGCGTTTTCAGGGCTCAGGCCGATAGAGCGCTCAATGCGGTCTATTGCATCCGTGTAATTACTCTGCTGGCTGTCTATAACACCCCGCCAGTGCAGTGCATCCGCATGGGTTGGGTCTTGTTGGAATATGCTGTCGTAGGCCTCGGTGGCTTTGTCCAATTGCCCACTCTTGTGAAAATTCAAGGCGGCCACAAACAAGGCGTTCAGCGCATCCGGGCTTTTTGAGGGGTCTGGGTTGCTGGCTTTCGCAGCGGCTGGGCCCTGCACCTTACTAGCGGCTTTGGGCAATTTACGGCGCATGTTGGGAACTTCTTTCTGCTTGAACAAGCGTTTTCGGTCACCGTTCGAATTCGCTTGTTTGTTTCGCAACGACTCAGTGAGAGTCTGTGGGTGATTTTGTATCCATGCAGTCGGTTTGGATGCTGGCGAGGTCTTTTTTGATTTCTTCGAATCTCGCGTCCAACGATTCAGCCAGAGACTTAGGCGCTGCTTCCAGCCCTTTGTCTATGGAGTACAGGCTGAGTTGAATGTGGTTTAGCATGCGCACAATTGAGCCTTGCTTTTCCAGCATTGTTTCCAGCAAACCTTCTACTTTTGTCAAATCCATGTTCTGTCCCCCACTCATGAGTACTCAGAGTGTACAAGGAATTGCTGACTAAAACACGGACTTAAGCGCTTACGAAACCGAGGAAATGTGAAACAGTTTTTCTCGGTGGGCGTTTGTACTCTTTAGTAGTCGTCGCTGGTTTTAATGCTGTAGTCGTCGTCGGTGTAAGGGTCTTCTTCGTCAGAATAACCACCTTCTTCGTCCTCATCCTCAATTTCAGAGAAATCTTCAGCCCTGTCTACAACTTCTGTCGTTTCAGTGTTGTGTTTGGCAACAAAGCAAATTTCGAAGGACTCGCCCTCGGCATCAATGCCTGTCAAGCCTTGGGCATCGAATTCAATGGATTGTAAATCGTCGTTGAATACTTCGGACTGGAATTGCCCGCCATCGCCATATACCAGGGACAACGACTTCCCATGCACCGACCAGGAAACCAAGGGGTGGGTTTCACCTTCGCCGTTAATGAAGCTGAACTCCGCTTCCTCGCCAAGCTTGTCCATATTCTTGTTCAGCAGAGATTCCAACTCTTTGACTGTTTGCACTTTAATCACCTTAAACGATAATGATCCATACACTTATTCTAATGACAGACAACGGTTTTTTGCATCATTTATGCGCAATCTACCCCTTTATTGCTGCTGTAAAGGCAACAAATTATTGCATCGTTGTTTCTGGCATTATATCCACTACATTCACACCGAACAGAGACCGACATGAAGACTCGAATCACTGAACTATTTGGCATCGAACATCCCATTATTCAAGGGGGTATGCATTATGTCGGCTTTGCAGAATTGGCGGCCGCTGTCTCCAACGCCGGCGGCCTGGGAATGATTACGGGGCTCACCCAAAAAACGCCTGCCTTGCTGGCCGAGGAAATTGCGCGTTGCAAAACCATGACGCAAAAACCGTTTGGGGTTAACTTAACTTTTTTACCAACGGTGAATTCACCTGATTACCAAGGCTACATTAATGCAATTATTCAGGGTGGCGTAAAAATCGTTGAAACGGCGGGGAACAATCCACAAAAATGGATGCCGGTTTTAAAAGAAAATGGTGTTCGTGTCATTCACAAATGCACTTCGGTGAAACATGCGCTCAAAGCTGAAGCCATTGGTTGTGATGCAGTCAGCGTAGACGGTTTTGAATGCGGCGGTCATCCGGGTGAAGACGATATTCCCAATTTCATTTTGCTGCCGCGTGCAGCCGAAGAATTGAAGATACCGTTTGTCGCTTCTGGCGGCATGGCAGATGCGCGTTCTCTGGTGGCTGCGCTGGCCTTAGGGGCGGAAGGCATGAACATGGGTACCCGCTTTATTGCCACGCAAGAAGCGCCCGTTCATGAAAACGTGAAGCAGGCCATTGTGGCGGCAAGCGAATTGGACACCCGTCTGGTCATGCGCCCGTTGCGCAATACAGAACGCGTACTGAACAACGCAGCGACGCAGCGTCTGCTTGAAAAAGAAGCCGCCTTGGGTAAAGACCTGAAGTTTGAGGACATCATTGAACAAGTTGCCGGGGTTTACCCCCGCATTATGCTTGATGGCGAAATGGACGCCGGTGTCTGGAGCTGCGGTATGGTGGCGGGCCTTATTCATGACATTCCCACTTGCGAAGAACTGATTTCACGCATCATGCGCGAAGCTGAAGCACTCATTAAGCAACGTCTGGCAGGCATGCTTTAAGGCTTTTTTCAAAGTGGTTTTAACAGAAGGCAGGTAAATGCAGAAGTTCACGCTTTTTTATGACGGCCAGTGCCCGCTGTGCCAAGCTGAAATTCTGTTCCTGCAAGGGCGCAACACATTGGGTTTGCTTGAGTTTGTGGACATCAGTGCACCTGACTTCAATGAGCAGGTGCATGCCGTGTCTTGTGCGCAAGCCATGGCCAATATGCATGGCCGGCTTGAAACAGGCGAGGTTCTGATTGGCGTCCCTGTTTTTGCCGAGGCCTACAGAAGGGCGAATCTGCCGACCATGGCTTGGATTTTTTCGCGCCCCTGGCTAATGCCCATTTTAAAAGTGTCGTATTTTCTGTTTGCCAAATACAGACACGGCATTTCAAAAACCTTGGGGCCGCCACTGTTGCGTTGGGTAAAATATATCCGTCGCTAAGGGCGTGTTAAAGAACTAACGGGGCTTTGTTATACCGCCTTGGTGGGCCACTGAAATTGGGTTATCTCGCTTTGCGCAGTTGATAGCGGGCCGTCGATTTTGCAACGACTTTTCCGTCTTTGTCAGTCAGGTCTGCCATCAGTTCAAAATGCGTCTTTCCCTTTTCATCCGCTTCACGCTTTAAGCGTGCTATTTCTTCGGCTGACAAGCGGAATTCCACGGTGAGATCTGACTTGCACATCGCAACAAATTCCATTTTCATGTCGCGCAAAATCGGAATGTAACTTTGCCCGAAATCAAACCAGGCGATAACCCCGCCGGGCACTTCTGCCAATAAAAACATGGCACCGGCGTACATGGTTTTCATGTGGTTCTGGTTGCCCTGAAGCGGCACCGAGGCTTTGACATAACCCGGTGCCACATCGACCACCTTAAAGCCGTTGCGGCTGACAAAGGGGATGGAAAGCCCGATGAACTGATTAAACACCTTGAACGCAACTGTACGCTCCAAGCGCTGTTGAACGTCTGTGGCGGCAACCGTCTCCTTTAAGGTGTTGATGGCCCAAGAGATGATTCCCGCCACGGTCTGTTTGATCATCGTTCTGCTCGCTTGCCTGCCATCACCATGTTGTCGAATTACCTGCCAATGAGAAGCGCTGATCCATGGCTGCCGTGGGCGGCAACTTGGGTGGCGCTGTCTGCTGCATGTTCACCATACCCATGGTCACCGTAACCGGCTTGACTGCAGCGCGCTTTGCCTGAGCGGCTGGCTTTGGTGGTGGGGGAGGCGCAGCCGCTGTCAGCGTTTTGTCGCCAGCGTCAGCCGCATCCTTCGGTGTGGCCGGTTTGCTGGTTCCAACGGGTGAAGGCGGAGGAGCAACGACTGGCGTGCTCGCTGCAGCGGCCGGGCTGGCTGCCACTGGCGCAGGACCAGGTGCGGCTGCAGCCTTGGGTGCTGCCGATGGTGACGCAGGTGCAGGGGCCGCAGCAGGGGCTGCGGCTGGTGCTGCAGCAGCCTTGGGGGCAGCCGCTGGCGCAATACCCAGCGATGTAGGTCCTGCTGCGGGTGCGCTGTCAGCCACTGCAGTCGCTGCCGCTGGAGCCGGTGCAGCAGCGGGTGCTGGTGCTGCTGCAGGGGCACTGTCCACAGAGACGTCAGCCACTGCCACAGTGGTTGCGGCTGCTGGGGCCGGCGCAGCCGCCGGTGCAGGCGCAGCGGCGGGGCTGTCCACGGACACATCAACCGCTGCAACTGTTGTTGCCGCTGCTGGTGCAG
>JBEIKS010000105.1:0-8185 GCA_040379625.1 Burkholderiaceae bacterium | reverse complement strand
GGCATGCCAAATACAGCAATAACGGCCACAGAAACACCGGCGGCCAGCACCAGAGGAATCATCAGTGCGCGGCTGGCGGTTGCAAACGTCATTTCTTTCCAGCGACTGACTGGGCCCAAGGCCATCAACCAGACTGCCGGCAACAACAGAGGCGCAAATACCGCTTCAAAATACGGTGGCCCGACGGACATTTTTCTGTCAGCCAAAATTTCCGTGAACAGCGGATACAGCGTACCCAACATCACAGCGGCCAAGGACGCGCTCATCAGCACATTGTTGGACAACAGCAGCGACTCGCGGGAGGACACTGAGAAACCGGTGCCGCCCAAACCCACATCTTTGGTGCGAATGGCGTAGAGCACAAAACCCGAACCAATAACGATAAGCAGCAGCATGAGAATGAAAATACCGCGCTTGGGGTCAGTGGCGAAGGCGTGCACAGAGGTCAAGACACCGGAACGAACCAAAAACGTTCCCAGCAAGGACAGCGCAAATGCCACCAGCGCCAAGAGTATGGTCCAGCTTTTCAGTGCATCGCGCTTGTCTGTGACCGCCAGCGAGTGAATCAGCGCCGTGCCTGCCAACCATGGCATGAGCGATGCGTTTTCAACCGGGTCCCAGAACCACCAGCCACCCCAGCCCAATTCACGGTAAGCCCACCAACTGCCCAACAAAATACCCACAGTGAGGAACGACCAAGCCGCATTGGCCCACGGCCGTGACCAACGCGCCCACGTCGCGTCAAGCCGGCCTTCCATGAGCGCAGCCATTGCAAAAGCGAAGCTGACCGCAAAACCCACATAACCCATGTACAACATGGGTGGGTGGATGATCATGACGATGTCTTGCAACAAGGGGTTGAGGTCTCGACCTTCCGCGACTCCGGGCAAAATCCGTTCAAACGGGTTGGATGCGGTAATCAGAAACAGCAAAAAGGCGAAATTGACGCAACTCAACACTGCCAAAACCCGCACACGGAAACTCGGGCTGAGGTTCTGGCTGAAACTGGCCACTGCTGCCCCCCAACCGGTGAGCATCAAGACCCACAACAGCAGAGAGCCCTCGTGGGAACCCCAACTCGCAGCGAACCTGAAAAACACCGGCAACAAGGAATTGGAATTTTCTGCAACGTTTCGCACCGTGAAGTCGTTGGTGACAAACGAGTAAATCAGGCAGAACCAAGACAACCCCACCAGCGCGAACACCATCCAGGCGGTGGTGGCACTGGCTTGCGCCAATTGGACTGCACTGTAAGCCGCGTTGCGAACCGCACTCAGACTGTAAATACCCGCCAAAAGGCTGATGCCCAAGGCCAACGCCAGGGCCCACTGCCCCCATTCTGCAATCATTTTCCGTTTACTCCAGGAGGCATGTAGTTTTCATCGTGTTTGGCCATGATGGTGTGAGCAACAAACACACCGTCTTTTAGCTGACCTTCGGCCACAACACCGGTTCCCTCTTTAAAGAGATCTGGGAGGATACCCGAGTAAGTGACTGGAACTGTTTGTTTTTTATCTGAGACAACAAAAGAAATTTTTAATGTTCCAGGCTCTTTTTTTACGCTACCGGTTTCTATCATGCCGCCCAACCGGTAGGACTGCCCCACCACACCCTTGCCTGAAAGCAATTCTGACGGTGTGTAGAAGAACACCATGTTTTCATTGAAGGCTTTGGTGACAGACCAGACCACGCCAACGACCACCACCAGAATGGTGAGGATCCAGAACAGGCGCTTTTTCCTTGCTGCGTTCATCTTGCATCCTTGTTGAATTCATCATCACCCTGCGCAGACAGCAACAGGCGTTCTTTCAATTTGCGTTCAAACAGACTCGCCTGAAAGCCGTCCCATAGCATGACCGCCACGGTCAGCCCGAAACAAACCCAAACCACTTCCCAGTGCGTCATGCCAAGACCCCTTTGACCCATTGCGAATTTTCGCATCGCGACACCAACATCCAGCGCGCCCGCTTCAGCACCAGACCTGCACATAAAAACCAGATACCAAACACACAGGCCAACAGGGCTTGGCGCATCTCTGGTGCCATGCGGTTGCCGCCACTGCCAAAGGTCATGCCTTGGTGCAACGTGTTCCAGTAAATAACGGAGAAGTAAATCAGGGGAATGTTGGCCAAACCCACCACCATGGCCACCGCCATGACGCGGTCCACCTTGGTGTCGTCATCCACCAGGCCATTTAAGGCCATCAAGCCCAAATAAATGAACAGCAGCAGCAATTCTGAGGTCAGGCGTGCGTCCCACACCCAGTAGGTGCCCCAAGTGGGTCTGCCCCACAAAGCGCCTGTGACCAAAGCCACGAAGGTCATCAGCGCACCGGTGGGCAGGAAGGCCCGCATCATGACGGCTGAAACATCTGTTTTATACACCCAGTGCAGCACGGCATAGCCGGTGGCTACGGTGTAGAGAAACATGGACATCCAAGCGGTGGGCACATGCACATAAATGGCGCGGTAGACCTCGCCCTGCACCGCATCTGTGGGGGTTTTGAACAAGGCCAGGTAGGCGCCGACCGTGAAAATGAATGCACCCAGACTGAGCAACCAGACGGATGATTTTCCCGCCGCAGAAAAAAACACGGGAGGAGAACTTAGTTTTTTTAGATACTGCAACAAAATCAAACCCTTTTTATTCCAAGGCCCACGCAATCAGTTGCGCAGCCAACCACGGAATGCTTAAAACACAAAGCAAAGCCAAACCTGACAACACCGCCAACGGCCAAAACGGGTCTTGACCCAGTTGAACAGCATTCAAAACCGACGTGCCGAACACCAGCACGGGCACGAACAACGGCAGCGCTAGAAGATACACTAACATTGATGATTGTTTTGCCATCAGGGTCATAGACCCGAAAAAAGCAGAAAAGTGCACTAAAACGCCGGAGCCAATTGCCAAAGACAACATTAAATAACCGATTTGCGCCGGTGGCAGACGGTATTGCAAGGCCAACAAGCCACTGATAAGCGCCAAAGCCCCGCCCTGCGTCAGCCACGCCACAGACATTTTACCCAAGGCGAGGTGGCGCAAGGGCAAGCCAGCGGCAGACATCTGCGCCAAGGCACCTTCATTGTAATCTGCCTCAAACACGGTCGAGGCCGACAACACACAGGCCAGCAAACTGCTGACCCAAAACAGGCCTGCTGCAACCCGTAGCAACAAATTAACATCGCTGCCCAGACCAATAGGAAACAGGCACAGCACCATGGCATGGAACACCGCAGGCCAGACAGCCGCCTTGGGTGCCGCATTAAAAAGCACCCATTCGCGTTTCAGCACCCATGCCATTGATGGCTGGAACACCTCAAACGCAGGTTGTGCGGCTGATTTTGCCGCAGGTGAAGCCGTAGACTGCAGATTTTTTTCCAAGGCACACACCGCACCACCAATGTGCACAGTGCCGTGAAGCAGCGCGAGCAAAGACGGTGCCAGCAAAGGCAGGCTCTGATGGGTGGCCACAACCGCAGCGCCACCCGCTTGCAAATGTGCCGCCAAAAAGCGGGCCAAGAGCGCAATGCCTTGCTCATCGAGCGCATTAACGGGTTCATCCATTAACCACAAAGCCACCCGTGAGGCTTTTAAAATGCACAAACCCAAGCGTGAGCGCTGCCCTTGAGACAAACGCGAGGTGAGCTCCAGCGCCTTGTGCGCCAGCCCCACTTCGGCCAACAGGGGCTTGATGTCAGACAGGCTTAAGTGTTGCCCATGCAAACTGACAGACACCTGCAACTGCTGGGCCACGGTGAGTTCACGGCGCAAACCAAACGGACTGGCAAACAAGGCCATGCCGCCCTGGCGCTTGACTTGCCCCTTCGCAGAAAACTGGATACCTGCCAACAAACGCAGCAATGTGGATTTACCGGCGCCGTTGGGGCCGTGCAATTCAACAAAACGACCGCAAGGCACATTAAAAGAGACATCGGAGGCCAGGCACAGGCGCCCCCGGCAAAGCTCGATGTGCTCTACCTGCAGGGCGTTGCTTGAATCAATGGCGGTTTCTGACAAGTGCATTCGCGACTTCAGGGAACAATCGTGTCAATCACCACGGTGATGCCACGCTCGCCGGGCTTGACGCCACCCAGGGTTTTTATCCAGTCGCCGGAGGCACGGTTGGCCTGCCCGCCAAAAGAAATGCGGGCTTCGACATTGACCTTTTCCTGACCCGACAACTTCATTTGCGGCGACATGGCCGTGCTGTCGTCGAGCGTGAAATCAAGTGAGCCCTGCTCTTTTAGCTGGGCTGCAGGCACTCGCACCACCGCCAAAGGCATGGGTGGACCACCAACAGCCTTGGCCGTGATGTAGACGGCTGCATTCGGAGCCAAGGCCTTGGCTTGCAATTGCTTTAAGAAATCTTCAGGCAAGCGCACCTTGCCCACAATGGCTTCCGCGCCTTTCGCGCCGGCAGAAGGGGCTTGCGCCGGACTGGCAGCAGCCTGCTGAGCGGGCGCATTGGCTGAGTTGGGCGACTGAGGCGCCAGCAATTCTGCTTGCTGACGGTTGTTTTGCACCGAGCGCAGGCGGGTCCAGTACTTTTCAGCCATGGGCTTGTCATTGGACTGCTCTGCCGCTGTGGCGGCCAGTGCCAAGGCTTTTTCATGGTCAGGGTCTGATTTCAGCGCCTGAGAAATAAGATCCAGTGGGCGCCCTGCCAACTTTTTGTCTTGGTTCATGGCCACCATGTCTGCCAGATCCGCAAGTATGTCAGGGTGGCCGGGCGCCAAGGCCAAGGCTTTTTCAAGCGCAAATGCGGCACCGGTGAAATCGCGCTGTGAGGCTTTTGCCCGGGAAAGCAAGGCCCAGCCAGGCAAATTGTCTGGTTCTTCGGCAAGACGCAGTTCCAAAGCCTTGATGCGGTCTTCCATGGAGACCTCGCCACCGGGGTGACGGTCTGAGCCGCTGGGCATGTCGCTTGCAACACCCCGACCCTGCGGAGCCGCTGCCACCAGATTGAGCGCTTCAGCGCTCCACGAGCCCACTGCACCATAAGTGAGCACCGCAGAAGCGACCGTTAAAAAAAGAAAAATTTTCAACGGAACAGTGGGGGTTTTTGAAATAATTTGTAATCCGCTTTCTTGGTTGCGATGAAATACTTGGTCCGCCGACAGAAACCACTGCTGTCGCAGGGTTTCACGTGTGGCTTCATCAATCAGCGGATCTTGTTCGATTTCATCACGCTTTTGAACAAGTAAACTCCACTCCCTGTCGTCCAAGCCTTCTGGCTTGTTGACGAGTTCAGGACGAACACCAGAGGAGGCAGTGCCTGAAAGGCCTGAGGCGGAAATGTTGGACCAACTACGGTTTAGAATATAAAGACAAACTAAAGACAGCAGGGCTACACCGGATACGAAGAGAGTGATCATGAAGAATTGGCTTTTCTTAAGGCGTCATAACCGCAGTTTAACACTGCGAAAGAATACTTAAGATTACGTTTGATTCATTAGAGTTCACTTGATTCTTAAATAATTAAAACATGCAGGGAATCACCCTCATCATTAACAAACGAGGTTATGGAAATATGTCCGACAACAATATCTTCAACTATGAAAACGGACGCTTTTTTAAGTGGACCGCATTTCTCATTACGGCGAGCTTGATTGCCTACGTCTTTGATACACCAAGTATCAAGCCTTACGGCGGCACTTGGCTGGGGTACACATTGGGTACCATCGGCGCGGTTCTGATTCTCTGGCTCATTATGTTCGGCGTCAGAAAACGGGCTTACGGGTCCAACCTTGGTACGGTGCGCGGCTGGCTTTCCGGACACGTCTACCTCGGTTTGTCGTTGATCGTTGTTGCAACCCTGCACACCGGTTTCGAGTTTGGCTGGAACGTTCACACACTGGCTTACACCCTGATGATGGTGGTGATTGCAAGTGGCGTGTGGGGCGTGGTTGTCTACTTTAAAAACCCGACCTTGATGGGTCGCAGCCTGCATGGCCAAACGCTTGAAGACATCGCCAAAAGCATGCGCGACCTCGACAAGCAGTGCCGCAACCTGTTGCCACAGGCCTCGCCTGCAGCAGCGCAACTGGTTGAAGAATCTTCCAACGTGGAAGTGTTCAGCAGCGGCATGCAACGGTTCACCGGAAACAACCCTGGTTGCGCCACCACACGCGTGGTTGAGCAAATGTCCAAGAGCGCCTCTGCTTCTTCTGCCGGGCCGGATCAAGAAATTTATTTAATGCAGGTAAAGAAGCAGCAGATATTAAAACGTCTGCGCAACTACATTCGCCTGCGTACGTTTGTGGAGCTTTGGCTGCTGTTTCACGTTCCACTTTCTTTTGCATTGCTCGCAACACTGACTGCTCACATTGTTTCAGTCTTTTTCTACTGGTAAAAGATGAAAGCTAAATCACCTCAAGACCATCTGGCTCACGAAATCGAAAACCTCAAGCAACCCTTGATGGGTCGCAGGGCAATTTCCTGGGCATTGTTCCTTCCAGCGCTGCTGGCTTTTTTGATTCTGCCGGTACTGGCTTCACTGTACCCGGATTCAACCCGCAGCTTCCTTGAAACTTTCGGAATGCGTGCTGCGCAACAGGCGCAAATGGAAGCGGACAAAAACGCGGCTCCCCGCCCCACTCCCACCGCATTTGCATTGGATGCAAGCTGGAACCCAGGCGAAGTGGCCGGCGGACACCAGCCATGGGCCAACGATTGCCGTGTTTGCCATTCTGAATCTTTTGCGCAGGTAAAAGACAAAGACTGCCTGAGTTGCCACAAAGATATCGGCGACCACGTTGAAAAAGGCAAGCTGGATGTAACGGGGTTAGACGGCATTCGCTGCGCTGAATGTCACCGCGACCACAAAGGTCAGATGGCATTGGCCAACCAGAACAAGCATTACTCTGGCACCAATTGCGAGTCTTGCCACATCAACATCAAGGCCAACGCTCCGAAATCTGAAATCCGCGATGTCGGCGACTTTGCCAAGAAGCACCCAGAGTTCCGCGTGCAAGTGGCCACAGGCCCGAAAAAGGAAGACCTGCGTCGGGTGTTGTTGTCCGACAAGGAAAAAGCGGTTGAAAAAACCGGCTTGAAATTCCCGCACGATGTGCACTTGGACAAAAAAGGCATCAAGGGTCCTAAGGGCGAGAACGTTATGAAATGTGCGGATTGCCACGTGGGCGACGGCACAGGCGTGAGCTTCAAGGAAGTGAACATGAAGGATCACTGCCAGTCATGCCACGAATTGCGTTTTGAGCCAACCTTGTCGAACCGGCAGGTACCGCACGGAAGTGTGGAAGAGGTTTTGAGTACCCTGAGAGAGTTCTACAGTTATGTCTCCAGCAACCGCGTACCGGACACCATGAAAGTGACGGGTGAAATTCTTCAGATTCGCCCTGGCAGCGAAGAGAAGAAAGCACCTGCTGCGCCTTTGGTAACGTCCGGTGACGCAAAAACACGTGCCACGCTGGCGGCCAAGGAAATGTTCGAGAAAACCGCTTGTTTGGTTTGCCACGAGATTTCCAAAGGCCCCGCCGTTGGCGATACAAAAACCACAGGATCCGATTTGCCACAGTACACCGTTGCAAAAGTGACCCCGCAGCACGCATGGATGCCTCAGGCCAAGTTTAATCACAAGGCCCACGACAATCAGGCTTGTACTGATTGCCACAAGGCCAATGAGTCCAAGAAGTCCAGCGATGTGCTGATGCCGTCGATTGAAGGTTGCAAAGATTGTCACGTGGGTAAACAACCCGTAAAGAACAAGATTGCCTCCGATTGCGGTTACTGTCACGGATACCACCTGCCCGCCCACAAGGCGGAAGAAGTGGACGGCAAGGCCAAGGTGACTGCGCTTGCGCCTTCCGTACTGAATACAAAATAAGTTGATAAAGCAATGTTGAAAATGAAGAACAAAACAATGGATTTGCTTGGAACTAAGGCCTTCAAAATGACTGCGGGCGCCGCCTTGGTGGCGCTTGCGAGCGCTTCGATGGTGAGTTGCGGCGGTGGTGGAGGCGGATCAGGCAGTTCATTGCCACCGGGCATTGGTTTGGTGGAGAGTGCGGCGCAGGTGACGCCTAGTGATGCGTGTCTTGGCTTCAATACCGATCCCGCGGATTCTAATTACGAAAACAATCTAGAAACAGTATGCGGTAACTCCATACTGACCAGAGCCGATGTTACTTTGATTCTTGAGCAAGGTATTGCCGCAGCAGGCAGC
>JBEIKS010000104.1:0-8187 GCA_040379625.1 Burkholderiaceae bacterium | reverse complement strand
GAGGGCGTATTCTACTCCCGAAAAAACCTTTCAAAGCGGTTGAATTGATTGAAAAAAATAAAAAACTACTTGACGATGGCCTGCGGGTTTGCTCTTCCGCAACTGTACTGGGCTTACGGTGTTTCAGCGCACGATTAATGCCGCTGCAGTGTCAGGCATGGGGGATTGCATTTTTTAAAAATGCGATCCCCCAAGTCGAATTGGGTGCTTAAGACTTTTCGGCGCGGGGTTTTGCCACAGGCTCCGGGCGGTTGGGGCTGATCACCTTCAATTCACCACGAATCCAGTTTTCAACTTCCTGCATCATACTGTCGGCATCGTGGCCGTCGGGGTAGATGGGTTTTCCAATGCTGAATGTGATGGTGCCCGGTTTTTTCAGGAATTTGTTTTTGCCCCAGAAATCAGCTGCGTTGTGCGCAATTGGCACCACTTTGACATTGGTTGCCACGGCTAGACGTGTGCCGCCGGTTTTGTAGCGTTTCTTTTCTCTTGGGTGAACCCGTGTACCTTCCGGGAAAAACAGCATCCAGGCCCCTTCCTTGAGGCGCTGACCTCCACGTTCGCGCACCTGTTCAAACGCTTCAACGCCTTTGGAACGGTCGATGGGAATCATTTCCAGCGCTGACATCGCCCAGCCAAAAAAAGGAATGTAGGTGATCTCTTTTTTAAATACCAGGCACAGTTGGCGGGGAATCATGAGACCAGCCACTGCGTGGGTTTCCCAGGCGGATTCATGGTTGGCCAATATGATGGAGCCACTGTCGGGTGGGGGCAGATTTTCTGCGCCCTTGATTTCCCATTTCAGACCGCAAAACAGCCGCACTGCACATATCAGTTGGTAATTGAAGTAATTGGCAATGATGTAGCGACGCCTTACATTGAAAAAAGGAATCAGCAGTACCACCAAGGTAGAGTAGATGGGGGTGTAGATCAGCAAGTAGATGTAAAACAGTGTTGATCCGATAACGGGGCGTAGCATGTTGTGTGTCTCCGGTTTTTTTATTGTCTGGATTGCTTTTCTGTATACAGATTTTCTTGGTGATTATTCACCTTGTCGATAGGAACGGTGCGGGTCTTCCGGTACCAGCAATTTTGCCACGGCCAGCAAGTCGTCGAAAGTCTGGGTGCCAGGCGGCAGTTCATGGCTTTTGTCGGCCAGGGTTCTCATGCCTTTTCCGGTTTTGACCAAAAAAGTTTTGCAACCCTGGCTTGCCGCTGCCTGCAGGTCGCGCAATGAATCGCCAACGGCAACCACGCCTTGCAAGGAGGTATCGTAACGCATGGCCACTTGTTCAAACATGCCGGGTTTTGGTTTTCGACAATTACATTTTGCCTCGGGGCCATGAGGGCAGAACAAAATGGCATCTATTTTTCCACCCACTTCCGTGGCAAGTCTGAGCATTTTGTTGTGCATGGCGGCCAGCGCTTCCAGATCAAACAGGCCTTTGGCAATGCCTGACTGGTTGGTGATCACCACAATGCGGTAGCCCGCCCGGTTGAGTCGTGCAATGGCTTCAAGGCTGCCTGGAATGGGTCGCCATTCATCAACGGATTTGATGTAGTTGTCGGAGTCTTCGTTGATGACTCCGTCCCGATCCAACAAAATCAGCTTGTGGGCGCTCATCGATGTCCTCAGGCAGTTGCCAACTGTGATAGGTCTGCAATCTGATTCATTTGACCATACAGACGCTCAAGCAAGGCTAAACGATTGTTTCTGACGGCGGGGTCTTCGGCCATCACCATCACTTCATTGAAAAAAGCGTCTACCTCGGGTTTGATTTGCGCAAGTATCTGCAAGGACATTGAATAGTCTTTGTTGTCAAAAGCCTCTGTGGCCTTGGGTGCAATGGCGTGTAGCTGTTGGGCCAAGGCTTTTTCGGCCGGCTCCAGCAGCAAGGCGCTGTCGAGTTGCCGCTGCGCTTTGTCCGCTTTTTTCAGAATGTTGTTGATGCGCTTGTTGGCCGAAGCCAAGGCAGCGGCTTCTGGCAAGGCATTGAACAGGCGAACTGCATCCAGCTTTTTAATCAATTGGTGGAACTGCCCCGGCTGGTTGAACAACACCGCCTCAATTTCTGCGCTGCTATACCCGCGGTCTCGCAAATAGCTTCGCAGCCGCTCCAGGATGAAACCGTGCAGGGCTTCATCGCTGTCTTTTACATTGCCGAAGGCCGAGAACAGGGCTCTGCTGTTGGCAATCAGTTCGCGAACGTCCAGGGCAATGTCTTTTTCAATCAGCATGCGGATCAGGCCAAGTGCATGCCGGCGCAGTGCAAAGGGGTCTTTGTCACCTGTGGGAATCAGGCCGATGCTGTAAATGCCCACCAGGGTTTCGAGTTTGTCTGCCAAGGCAACCGCCAGCCCCAGGCCTGTTGAGGGCAGGCTGTCGCCTGCAAAACGGGGGTGGTAGTGGTCTTCAATGGCTTGCGCAATATCGCCGGTTTCGCCGTCGTGCTTGGCATAGTACATGCCCATGATGCCCTGAAGTTCGGGGAATTCGCCCACCATGTCTGTGACCAGATCGGCCTTGACCAGCAAGGCTGCACGGCCTGCCTGCGCGGCATCCAGACCCAGGGCAGGAGCCATGGCTTTCGCCAGTTCTACCAAGCGTGCCACCCGGTCGGCCTGACTGCCGAGTTGGTTGTGGTAGACGACATTACCCAGTTGCTCAATGCGTGTGGCCAAGGGACGCTTTCTGTCTTGCTGGAAGAAAAACCGTGCGTCTGACAGGCGGGCCCGCAATACGCGTTCATTGCCCGATGTGATGGTATGGGGCTGGTCTGTCTCAATGTTGGAGACCAGCAAAAACCGGTTTTTCATGCGGCCGTTTGCATCGGTGAGCGCGAAGTATTTCTGATTCGCCTGCATCGTGAGTATCAGGCATTCTTGGGGCACTTCCAGAAACGCTTCGTCGAAACCGGCGGAGTAGACAGTGGGCCACTCTACCAGCGCGGTGACTTCATCCAGCAGTGCATCGGGTGCCACTACCGTGTCGCCGTTGGCGCAGGTGTTGAGTTGTTCTTCAATCTGGCGTCGGCGTGCACTGAACGAGGCCATGACCTTGCCTTTTTCGATCAGCGTTTTTTCATAATGGTCTGCGTGGTCAATCTGTATGTTTTGTTCGCCCAAAAAGCGATGCCCCTGCGTTACCCGACCTGACTTCAAGCCCAGTGCGCTGACATCAAGCACGGCGCTGCCATGCAGTGCGATCAAGCTGTGAGCCGGGCGTACAAAGTGAACGGTTTCATCGTTGGCAATCTGGTAGCTCATCAGCTTTGGAATCGGCAGCTTTTCCAGGGCATAGGCAACCGTGGTTTGCAGGGCTTGCGTCAAGGATTTGCCGGTGGCCGTGTAGCGGTAAACCAGTTGCTCTTGCTTGCCGTCGGAGACTCGGCTGAGTTGCGCGGGTGTGATGTCTGTCAGACCCAGCGCTGCCATTTTTTTCTGCAGCGGGGCGGTGGCTTGTCCGTTTGCATCCAAGCCGATGCTCACAGGCAGCAACTTGATTTCCGTGGGCAGATCCGGGGCGGTGTTCAAAACATCTGTCAGGTGAACGGCCAGGCGTCTGGGGCTGGCAAATGCAGTGACCCGGCTTTCCCCGCCCAGTAAAAATTGTTTTCCCAGTTGTTCGAAAATGGCGCTGGAAAAGGAAAGACCCAACTGTTTCAATGCCTTCGGGGGCAACTCTTCAGTGAACAGTTCGAGCAAAAGACTAGGATTCATGGGCTTTTCAGACTCATTGATGGGTTGATTTCAAACGATCGGTTTTTGTTCAGGCAACGGCTTTGTCAGACTTGCCCAACATGGGAAAGCCCAAACGCTCTCGCGCTTCATAATAGGCACTGGCCACCGCCTTTGAAAGGTTGCGGATGCGGCCGATGTAGGCTGCACGCTCAGTCACTGAAATTGCACCGCGTGCGTCCAGCAGGTTGAACGTGTGCGCCGCCTTTAAAATCATTTCATAGGCAGGCAGGGCCAGACCGGTTTCAATCAGGCGTTTGGCTTCCATCTCATATTCTGAGAAATGTGAAAACAGAAGGGCAACATTGCTGTGCTCAAAGTTGTAGGTGGATTGTTCCACCTCATTTTGATGAAACACATCGCCGTAGGTCAGGTGCTTGCGCACGCCGTTTTCTTCCCATTCGGTCCAGATCAGGTCATAAACGTTTTCTTTGCCTTGCAGGTACATCACCAAGCGTTCAATGCCGTAGGTAATTTCGCCAAGAATGGGCTTGCAGTCCAGACCACCGACTTGCTGAAAGTAAGTAAATTGAGTGACTTCCATGCCGTTGAGCCAAACCTCCCAGCCCAAGCCCCATGCGCCCAGCGTCGGGTTTTCCCAGTCGTCTTCTACAAAACGGATGTCGTTGATTTTAGGATCGATTCCCAGCGCAGCCAATGAACCCAGATACAAATCCAGAATGTCTTTGGGCGCAGGCTTGAGCACCACCTGGTACTGGTAGTAATGCTGCATGCGGTTTGGATTTTCACCATAGCGCCCGTCTTTCGGGCGGCGGGACGGCTGCACGTAGGCGGCGCGCCAGGGTTCCGGACCCAGCGCGCGCAGGAAGGTGGCGGTGTGGCTGGTGCCCGCACCCACTTCCATGTCGATGGGTTGAAGCAGGGCGCAGCCTTGGCGATCCCAATAATTCTGCAAGGTCAAAATGGCTTGCTGGAAGGTAAGCATCCCGTAAAATCCTAGAAAAAAACGTCAGTGGCTGTGATTGTAGCGTCAGTCCTGCATACCGCCCAAACACAAGTACTTGGTCTCCAGGTATTCCTCGATACCCCAGCGCGAGCCTTCTCGCCCCAAACCTGATTGCTTTACCCCGCCAAACGGAGCCACTTCATTGGAGATGATGCCGGTGTTCACACCAATCATGCCGAATTCCAATGCCTTTGCAACACGGAAAACCCGACTGATGTCCTTGCTGTAGAAGTAAGCAGCCAAGCCGTATTCGGGGTGGTTGGCCTGCGCAATTACGGACTTTTCATCGTCAAAAGTGAAAATCGGGGCCACTGGGCCAAAGGTTTCTTCTTGCGCAATCAGCATGCTTTGATCAGCGTTGGCAATCACGGTGGGTTCAAAAAAGGTTCCCCCAAGTGGGTGACGTTTGCCACCGGCCAACACTGTAGCGCCTTTTGCCTGTGCATCTGCGATGTGACGCTCCACTTTTTCAACGGCTTGTTCATTGATCAAAGGGCCTTGTTCAATGCCCGGGGTGGTGCCATTGCCCACTTTCATGCCGGCCACCTTTTGCGCCAGGGCCTCAGCAAACGCCTTGGCAACACTGCGATGAACATAAAAACGGTTGGTGCATACGCAGGTTTGACCGGAGTTGCGGTATTTGGAGAGCACTGCGCCTTCAACGGCCGCGGCAAGGTCGGCGTCTTCAAACACAATGAAGGGGGCGTGCCCGCCGAGCTCAAGTGACAGCCGTTTTACCGTGGGTGCGCATTGCCGCATCAAAATTCTGCCAACCTCGGTTGAACCGGTAAAAGACAGTTTTTTCACCACCGGGCTAGCGCATAAAACGCCACCCACTTCAATGGAAGCGGCTTCGCCTGAGGGCAGCACATTGAAAACCCCGGCTGGAATGCCCGCTTGCCTTGCCAATACGGCGAGCGCAAGGGCGCACAAAGGGGTTTGTTCCGCCGGTTTGGCAATGACGGTACAACCCGCAGCCAAAGCCGGGGCTGTTTTTCGGGTGATCATGGCGATGGGGAAATTCCATGGCGTGATGGCCACACAGACCCCAACGGGCTCCTTGAACACCAACAGTTGCTTGTCTTTTTGCGGGCTCGCTAGAACGCTGCCCTCAACCCGCTTGGCTTCCTCGGCGAACCATTCCACAAACGAGGCGCCGTACAGCACCTCGCCTTTTGCTTCTGCCAGCGGTTTGCCCTGTTCCGAGGTCATCAGCAATGCAAGGTCATCTGCATTGTCTACAATCAGGTCAAACCACTTCCTCAGTTTTTGTGCACGCTCTTTGCCGCTCAATGAACGCCATGCGGGTAGGGCGGCGTCCGCACTTGCAATTGCCCGTTGCGCATCTTGTGCATCGGCGCTGGCCACTTCGCAAATCAAATCGCCTGTTGCAGGGTTGTGAACCGGAAAGGTTTGCAGTGACGGGGAGGTCAAAAACTCATTGTCGATGAATAAACCAGTTTGCAGCAGGTCGGGGTTTTTAAGCGTCAGGCTCATGGCGTCTGTGGGGTTGTAGTGATCTGTAATTGCTAGTGTAGATCATCTACAGGTCTGTGCCTGAGATTAACGCTGGCCTCTCAGCAAGGCCCAGGCCTGTATTTGCGCAGTGGCGTATAAAGCGGCCGTTTCCGTCCTCAACACCTGGGTTGCAAGTTTTACCGGTTTGAATCCGGCCTGCAAAGCCATTTGTTCTTCTTCTGGTGCCCAACCGCCCTCAGGACCAATGGCAACCACCAAGTGGCATGGTGATGCGGGTGTCGTGCCGGGTGAGGCGGTGGCAGTTGCAGCGGCTAGGCCGATGTTTTGGAAAAAAACCTCATGCGCCCATTCTGTTGCGTGCGGCGACAGCCACCACAGCGATGCGTTCGGGTATTGTTCGGCGATGGATTCCAAGCTATCAGCAAGGCGAGCGGTATTTTGCAATGTGGGCAAAAAGGCCTGCCCAGACTGGCTGCAGGCTGAAATTGCAACACGCCGCCAGTGCTGCTGCCGTTTTTCCAGACGCTCGCCGATCAGTTTTACCACACTGCGCTTGGCTTGAACCGGCCAGAAGCCAGAGACGCCCGCTTCGCAGCATTTTTCAATGATCCAGTCCATTTTGTCGCCCTCGGGCAGGGCTTGAAGAATTTCGACCCGTATTTCTGTGTTGGAATCTTTTGGCAGCAGGCTCAGTATTTGCGCGGCAACCTTATTTTCTTCAAAAACAAGTTGGGCAGAGCGGTATTGCCCATCACCGTTCCACAAATTAACGCTTTCTTTGTCTTTCAGGCGCAACACTTTTTGAGCGTGGTGAGCCGCCTCTTTGGGGAAGGGCACAAGCGTGCCGACAGCGAGCGGATCTTCCAAAAAGAAATTTGGCATTTTGAGGGTGGAACTTTGCTGGGCAAAAATACAACTCAGAACTTTACACATCTTTTACCAAGATAAAAAATGAACAATCCAGGACTGCCCATACAAAATCTCGGTGGGGGGCTTTTCATTGCGCTCGCACCCGTGCTGGTGCAAAACGTCGATCAAGCACCATTGCAACAACCAGCTCAGCAAGCGGCCGCCCTAATGCAGGTGGCAATCAATGCGCTGCCGGCAGCCATTTCTACGGCCCCTGGAACTCCGGGCGCCCATCCACCCCCTGCGGGTCAGGCGGCTGCCGCCGTCCTGCCAGGGCCACAGAGTCCTGTTGCACCCAGGGCATTGGCCAGAAACCAGCACTTTCAATTTAATGCGGTTGCGAATGCAATTCCTGCCCCTGCTCAAGCGCTTGCCCCGTCCACCCCATCGCAATCCGGTAGAACGCAACCCCATTGAGGTGTTCTGTTTTAACCATTCTGAATGGTTAAAACAGATATTTAAGACCTTTCTTCAATCGTTTTCTGGTGTTGCGTACTAAGAAGAGCCAGTCTTTGATAAAATCTTGTTTTTGTCTGACTGCCTCCTCATGTCCTCCTCTACAGCACAAATGGCCAACGCAATTCGCGCACTGGCAATGGATGCGGTTCAAGCCGCTAATTCTGGTCACCCAGGCATGCCCATGGGCATGGCTGAAATTGCAGTGGCCCTGTGGTCCCGCCATTTGAAGCACAATCCGTCCAACCCGAAATGGTCGGACAGAGACCGTTTTGTGGTTTCCAATGGTCACGGATCCATGCTGCTGTATTCGTTGCTGCACCTCACCGGCTACGACCTTCCCATTGAGGAATTAAAAAAATTCAGGCAATTGCACTCCAAAACGCCTGGACACCCCGAAGTCGGTGTTACCCCCGGCGTTGAAACCACCACAGGCCCTCTGGGGCAGGGCATCGCCAATGCCGTTGGTATGGCCTTGGCTGAAAAGCTGTTGGCCTCCGAATTTAACAAGCCAGGCCTGCCGGTTGTCGATCACTACACCTATGTTTTTCTGGGTGACGGTTGCTTGATGGAGGGTATTTCCCATGAAGCCTGTTCTCTGGCGGGCACCTTGCGCCTGTCCAAGCTGATTGTCATGT
>JBEIKS010000103.1:0-8191 GCA_040379625.1 Burkholderiaceae bacterium | reverse complement strand
TCCTCTTCCAGCAGCATTGCCATTTTCAGTTTGTGCATGGATGCAACAAAGCATTCCAGTTCCTGGTCGTAGGCGCCGGGGAAAAACGCGCCGTAATCGCTGCGTTTGAATTTTTCTTGGTAGTCAGACTCGCAGACGCGCTCCAACGAAGCCTTGCACGCATCTGCGAAGGTAGCGTCGCTGGCCATGTTCAATTGGTTGTGCGTCAGGGTTTTCAGCACTTGGGAACAAATGTCTTTGAAGCTGCAAATTTGCACCGCTTCGGCCAACAAGGCAGCGGGCACCCCCATGCTCAGCAAACGGGCATACAACACCTCGCTGGCCTCGGTGGTGAAGGTCAGGGCCAGTATTTCAATTTGATCGAAATAAGACTTTTCGCATAGCGCCTCTGCCATGCACAAAGCCAACAGGGTGGTTTTTCCGGTTCCGGCGCGTCCTTTAATAACGCGTATTCTTTCCTTGGACGCCTGAATGCTGATTTGCGCCGCAGACGGCACAAATGTTTTGGGCTTGAACAGGCAGGTGGGCACGTCAGGCGTTGGCAAACAGGGTTTGCAATGCATCGCCCGGATTGGCCGCACGCATAAAAGCCTCACCCACCAAAAATGCGTTGACGCCCTCGCGGCGCATCAGCGCAACATCTGCTGGCGTGGCAATGCCGCTTTCAGTCACAAGCAAACGTTCAGAACCCACCGCCGCCTTCAAGGCCAGCGTGGTGTTCAAAGACACCTCGAAGGTTTTCAGGTTGCGGTTGTTTACGCCGACCAAAGGTGTGTTGAGTTGCAGAGCCAAGTCCATTTCGGCAGCGTCGTGCACTTCAACCAGCACATCAAGCCCCAGCATTTCAGCGGCAGACTCCAACTCCTTCATTTGCGACAAACTCAGCGCCGAGACAATCAGCAAAATGGCATCTGCACCAATGGCGCGCGCTTGCGCCACCTGATAGGTGTCCACAATAAAATCTTTGCGTATGGCCGGCAAGGCACAGGCATTTCTTGCCTGCATTAAATAGTCGTCATGCCCCTGAAAGTACTGCACATCAGTGAGCACTGACAAACACGTAGCCCCCGCACGCTCATAAGACTTGGCAATTTCTGCGGGGTAAAACGGTTCGCGCAGCACGCCCTTGCTGGGGCTGGCTTTTTTGATTTCCGCAATAACCGCAGACCGGCCTTGGGCCACACTGGCCTGCATGGCTTTTGCAAAGCCACGGGTAGCGGGTTGTTCATTGGCGCGCTGCAGCCAGACGGCTTCCGAGCAGGACTGCTTACCCAAACGGATTTCTTCGTGTTTGGTGGCGATGATTTGATCAAGAATATTACTCACAGGCTTCCCGTTGTTCCCAAGTGTTAAACCACTTGCTTCAATTGACTGACCGACCTTGTTCTTGTGTTTCCGCGCGAAAAGCATGTAGTTTTTCAAGCGCCGAACCACTGGCAATGCTGGCCCTGGCCGCCTCAACACCCTCAGCCAGACTGCCCGCAACACCGCCCACATAAATGGCGGCACCGGCATTGAAGAGCACGATGTCGCGCACGGCACCTGCTTCATTGTTCAAGGCCGCCATTATCTTTTCTTGCGACTGGGCCACGCTGCTGGCATTGAGCGCTTCATGCGATTGTGTTTTTAACCCCACGGCCTCTGGCGAAATTTCATATTCTTGAATGTCGCCGTTTTTCAGTTCACCCACATGGGTGATGCCAGACAACACCAATTCGTCCATGCCATTGTGCCCATGAACCACCATGACATGGGTGCTGCCCAACTTTTGCAACACGCGAACCTGCAAACCCACCAATTCGCGGCGAAACACACCCATGACCTGACGCTTTGCACCGGCCGGGTTGGTCAGTGGCCCTAAAATATTGAACAGCGTGCGCACACCCAATTCCTTGCGCACAGGGCCTGCGTATTTCATGGCGCTGTGGTGGTTGGGCGCAAACATGAAGCCAATGCCCGCGCGGGCAACACTGTGCGCCACCGCCGCCGGTGGCAGGTTGATATTGACCCCCAGCGCTTCCAGCACATCTGCGCTGCCACTGGAAGATGAAACACTGCGCCCACCGTGTTTTGCCACCACTGCACCGGCACCCGCGGCCACAAACATGGCTGCGGTGGAAATATTGAAAGTGTGGGCGCCGTCGCCGCCGGTGCCGCACAAATCTACCAGCTTGTTTTTAAGCGCTGTATCGGGAATTTCAACCGGTGTGACCAATTCGCGCATGACTTGCGCAGCGGCCGCCACCTCATCCACGGTTTCGCCCTTGCACCGCAAGGCCACCGCAAAACCGGCGATTTGCGCCGGCGTAAGCTCACCCGACATCAACTGGCGAAACAAACCCAACATTTGCTCGCTGCTGAGGTCTTGTTTTTCAATAAGTTGCTGCAGCGCTTGGGAATAGGACATTAAAGAGGACATGGCTTGCATCACATCTGTTTGGCTTGAATCAAAAAATTTCGCAGCAGGTCGTGGCCGCGTTCGGACAAAATGGATTCCGGGTGAAACTGCACCCCTTCCAGCAAATGCTGCTTGTGGCGCACCCCCATAATTTCACCGTCTGCGGTTTGCGCCGTCACTTCCAACTCTGCCGGCAGGGAAGCCCGCTCTATGGCCAGGGAATGGTAGCGTATGCAGGTCAGCGGATTGGGCAAGCCCTTGAAAACGCCTTGGTTTTGATGGGTCACCGGTGAGGTTTTGCCGTGCATGATACTTTTTGCGCGAACCACTTTGCCACCCAGGGCTTCACCTATGGCCTGATGCCCGAGGCAGACACCCAAAATTGGCTTCTTGCCTAAAAAATGGGTGATGACAGGCACGGAAACGCCTGCTTGCGCCGGTGCGCAAGGGCCGGGGGAAATGCAAATGGCGTCGGGGTTCAAGGCTTCGATTTCAGACAGGCTGATGGCGTCGTTGCGAAAAACGCGAACATCCTGCCCCAACTCGCCAAAATACTGCACCAGGTTGTAGGTGAAGGAATCGTAGTTATCAATCATTAGCAGCATATTAAGACCTTCACAATTTAACTGAAGCGTGCACGACAGACGCAGCAAGCCAACTGACACACCCGAACCACTTCATCTGTCCAGACCTTCCTGCACCTGCTCGGCTGCGCGCATCACGGCAGCGGCCTTGTTTTCGGTTTCCAGCCATTCACTTTCAGCCACGGAGTCCGCCACAATGCCCGCCCCGGCCTGAGCATAAAGCACACCGTTTTTAATGACGCCAGAACGAATTGCAATGGCCACGTCCATGGCACCGGAAAAACTCCAGTAACCGCAGGCACCGCCATAAACACCGCGCTTGGTGGGCTCGAGTTCATCCACGATTTCCATGGCACGCACTTTAGGCGCGCCCGACAAGGTACCCGCCGGAAAGGTGGCCTTCAAAACATCCATGGCGCTCAAACCGGGCTGAAGATGCCCTTCCACATTCGAAACGATGTGCATGACGTGGGAATACCGCTCAATGACAAGCTGTTCGGTGACCTTCACAGAGCCGGTTTTTGCAATTCGGCCGACATCGTTGCGGGCCAGGTCAATCAGCATGACGTGTTCTGCAATTTCCTTGGGGTCGGCCAGCAATTCATCGGCAAGCTCGACGTCCTGCTGCGCAGTTTTACCCCGCGGACGGGTGCCGGCAATTGGCCTGACAGTGACAATGGTTTCAGTTGAAGCCTGCGCGGTGTCCCTGTCTTCCTGACGCACCAGAATTTCCGGTGAGGACCCCACCACATGGTGGTCGCCCATGTCGTAGTAGAACATGTAAGGCGACGGGTTCAAGGAACGAAGGGCGCGGTAAAGCGACAGCGGCGAATCCTCAAAACGCTTGCTCAGACGCTGCCCTATCACCACCTGCATTACATCGCCCGCGGCAATGTATTGTTTGCACTTGGCCACGGCCTGCAAGAAGTCTGCCTTGGGGAACACCCGCTCCACCGGCGTTTTTGTACTGGCGTGGCTCAGCGGCAGCACCACCGGGGCACGTAAGCGGGCGCGCAAACCCTCAAGCTCCGCCTTGGCATTTTCATAGGCATTGGCTTGGGCAGGGTCTGCGTACACAATCAAGTAAATTTTACCCTTCAGATTGTCCAGCACCGCGAGGCGGTCAGTGAGCATCAGTAAAATATCGGGTATGCCGAGGTCATCGGGCTTGGCGCCCGCCTGCAAGCGCGGCTCAACCAGCCGAACAGTGTCATAACCGAAATAACCAGCCAAGCCACCGCAAAAACGCGGCAAACCGGGCACTGGCGGCACCTTGAAACGGCCGTGGTAACTTTCAATGAAGGCCAAAGGGTCACCGGTGCTGCTTTCCACCAGTTGGCCATCGGTGAACAAAGACGTGTTTTGTCCGCGAACTTCAAGGCGCGTGCGTGCAGGCAAACCAATAAACGAATAACGCCCGAACCGTTCGCCGCCCACCACAGACTCTAAAAGAAAGCTGTGCGGGCAGTTGGCCAACTTCACGAAAAGCGACAGCGGCGTGTCCAGGTCGGCAAAATGTTCTGCGACCAGCGGAATGCGGTTGTAGCCTTGTGCAACCGCGTCTTGGAATGCCTGCAAGCTCATCATGTTGCACCACGCTGCTGCCGAAGCAGCTCAGCCGCCTGAGCGATGGTTTGTACATAACCGTCGCAAGGGGTTTCCAAAATGGCGCGGCCTTCGTTGTAACCATAAGGCAACAACCAGCAAACACTGCCGGCTGCCTTGGCGGCTTGGGCATCGTTCAGGCTGTCGCCTATCATCACGGCGGCAGACGCCTCCACCCCCAACTGTGCACAAGCGTGGGCGATGGGCATGGCATCGGGTTTTTTGCGCTCGCAAGTGTCACCGCTGACCACCGCTGAAAAACGGGGCATCAGGCCGCTGCGCTCCAGCAGTGGCAGGGTGTAGCGGGCCGGCTTGTTCGTCACCACCGCCAGGGGCAAACCCATGGTCTGCAACGCATCCAAGCCCTCCAGCACACCTTCGTAAAATTGCGCTTCCAGGCCGTTGATTCTGTCGTAGTGGTGTTTAAAACCTTCATAGGCACGCTCGAAAAGTTCGCCGGGCGCCTTTTCAGAAAGACTGCCAGTCAGACTGCGGTGCACCAGGTTTTCAGCGCCCTTGCCAACGTAATCGGCCACGGTGGCTTGCGGCAAATGTGCACGCCCTAGGTCGCTCAGCATGGCGTTTACAGCCGCGGCGAGGTCAGGAACCGTGTGCATCAAGGTACCATCAAGGTCAAACAGCACTGCATCGCAACGTTGCGGGAAGCGCACGCTCATTTTTGCACCCCGGCCAGTTCAGTTCTCATGTGGTCAATCACGGCCTTGTAGTCGGGCTGCCCGAAAATAGCCGACCCGGCCACGAAGGTATCGGCACCGGCCTGCGCAATTTCGCGGATGTTGCTGCCCTTGACGCCGCCATCCACTTCCAGGCGAATAGGCTGGCCGCCCGCCTGTACATGCGCATCAATGCGTTGCCGCACCGCGCGTATTTTGTTCAGTGCCTCGGGAATGAAGGACTGGCCGCCAAACCCCGGGTTTACCGACATGATGAGAATCAGGTCAATGCGGTTCATGACGTGGTCCAGCCAGTTCAAGGGCGTGCCCGGGTTGAACACCACGCCGGCTTGGCAACCTTGGTCGCTGATCAAACCCAGCGTTCTGTCGAGGTGGTCGGTGCCTTCAGGGTGCACGCTAATAATGTTGGCACCCGCCTTGGCGAAATCCGGAATGATGCGGTCGGCGGGGCGCACCATCAGGTGCACATCGATTTGCGCCGTGGTGTGCGGGCGCAAGGCTTCACAGACCAAAGGTCCAACAGTGAGGTTGGGAACGTAATGGTTGTCCATCACATCAAAGTGAATCCAGTCCGCCCCGGCGGCCACCACATTGCGGACTTCTTCGCCCAAACGCGAAAAATCGGCTGACAACAGGCTGGGGGCAATCATATAAGACATTAAAAACCTCAGAAGGGATGTGCCCCGGGCTAGGGCTTGTTACACTAACGCAATCAACCGCTATTGTAACGACATGAGCAACCAAACACAGTACAGCCTGACCGTCACCGTCTCCACAGAATTCGTGGAGGAGCAATCCGACATCGCCAACGGCCCCTATGTGTTTTCCTATTCTGTAAAAATTGAAAACACGGGCAGCAAAACGGCTCAGGTACTGAGCCGCCATTGGATCATCAAAGACGCGTTTTCTCAAATTCAAGAGGTCAAGGGACCGGGTGTTGTCGGCGCGCAACCCGTGCTAAAGCCGGGCGAACACTTTGAATACACCAGTGGTTGCCCTTTAAACACCCCCATGGGCAGCATGAAAGGCACCTATCAGTGCGTGGCCGAAGACGGTCACAAGTTCGACGCGGACATTCCCGAATTCATACTGAGCATGCCACGCACGCTGCATTAACGCGAATCCTCGCCCTCCCTGGCTTGCGCTTTCCCAGACTCGGCAGTTTCAACCGACTTGGGCTGCTCATCGCTCGACAGGGGGGTGTCGGTGCGGGTTTTTAATGTCCACACCATAATGAATACAATGATGGCCAAGGCCAACAACGCTTCAAAGACCAACCAAGCCATGCTGAAACTCCCTTTTTACCTCTGCGTTCGCGATTCCCGCATCTTCTTGCATTCTAAACAGCTAATGAAAAACAGCCTAACCATGCCGAACCGTTGGCACGCAGTACCGCTGGCCTTAGCAGTGGCTGTGACCTTGAATGCCTGTGCGCCTTTGAGCCCGCCGCCCGCCGCGCCGGACACCAAACCCAAGCCGGGGGCAAGCACGCCAACAGTGAAACCTGCAACCACCGGCGTAAAAAAAGCCGATGGCACCACCGCCGAAGCAGACAACCGCCCCGCGGAACCTGCCTACAAGCGTGTGGAACTGAGCGAAGTACCAGGCTGGGACAACTACGACTTTTCCAGCGGCTACCTGAATTTTAAAAACCAGTGCACCGCCCTGCTGAAACGCAAAAATGCCGCAGCAGAACTTAAAAGCACCTGCGACGCTGTGGTTAAAACAAAAAAACCGGAAAAACTGACCGCAAAACAATGGTTTGAATCAAAATTTGACGCTTGGCAAATTGTGCAGGCAGACGGCCAGAAGCAAGGTTTGCTGACCGGCTACTTTGAACCCATGGTGAAGGGCAGTCGGCAAAAACGCGATAAATTCTTGCATCCGCTGTTTCCAACCCCTGCAGACCTGCTGACCATCGACTTGGCCGAAACCTACCCGACCTTGAAAGGCATGCGCCTGCGTGGCCGCCTTGAGGGCAACAAGGTGGTGGCCTACCCGTCGAGAGCGGAATGGGAAAAGCATGGCGAAAAGAAAGTAGACCCACTGGTGTGGCTAGACGATGCGCTGGACGCCTTCTTGCTGCAGGTTCAGGGCTCAGGCCGGGTGGAATTGGACTCGGGGCAAACTGTTCGCTTGGGCTACGCGGACCAAAACGGCCACCCCTATGTGGCCATCGGCAAGGTGTTGGTGAACCGGGGTGCTCTTACGGTTGAGGAAGCCACCATTCCGGGCATTCGGAAATGGGCGGAGAAAAATCCGAAAGAACTGGCGGGCTTGCTCAATGAAAACCCGAGCGTGGTATTTTTCAAGGAAAGTGTGCTTAGCAACCCCAATGAGGGTCCGGTGGGCAGCTTGGGCGTGCCTTTGGTGCCTGAGATGTCGATTGCGGTTGATCCGTCTGTGATTCCGTTGGGCAGTCCGGTTATCTTGGCGAGCGAACATCCGGTGAGCAAATCGTCTTATGAAAAACTGGTGTTTGCGCAGGACACGGGCGGGGCGATTCGGGGGCGTGTACGGGCAGACTTGTTTTGGGGCTGGGGCAAAATTCCGGGTGAACTGGCGGGTGTGACGCGTCAGCCGCTGGGTTTGTGGTTGTTGTGGCCGAAGGGGTCTGTTCCGGTCGAGGGGCGTTGAGGGGGCACACCCCTGCATTGCAACTGCACCGGGACGGATAAGCTCGGTGCGCAGGTACGGGGCACACCCACACTGCAACTATCACCGGGACGGATAACTCGCTGCGCAGGCACGGGGCACACCCACACTGCAACTTCTCCGGGACGGATAACTCGCTGCGCAGGCACGGGGCACACCCACACTGCAACTATCACCGGGACGGATAACTCGCTGCGCAGGCACGGGGCACACCCACACTGCAACTTCTCCGGGACGGATAACTCGCTGCGCAG
>JBEIKS010000102.1:0-8234 GCA_040379625.1 Burkholderiaceae bacterium | reverse complement strand
GGGTATGCCCGCCTGAATAACGGCGTGCAGGCTGAGCGCGTTGTAGGCATTGAGGTGGTAGGCCAGTTTCAAGGCTTGGGTGTCGTACCTTTGCGGATGCGACATCGGCGATTCGGCTTCTATGAAGCGAACCACCCTTTCCAGTTTTGCCGGATTGGCCGCCACGGCCTTGAAATTTACGCGACCTTGCGCATCCACGTGTTCATTGAGAATTTGCCCCCACAACGCCAGCATTTCCTGAAAATCCGCAGCCCTCAAACCCCCTGGAACAGGGGCCTGAATCAGCGACGAACAACCGCCCTGCAATGCGGCCAGAGGCAACATTACAGCAGCGGTCAGCAAACGGCGTTTTGAGTGGTTCAAGTCACCTTCTACCTTCATGACTGCGTGGTCTCGGCCTGCCCTTTGACATCTGCAGTTTTGGTGGCACGGGCTGCAAGACGCTCAGCTTCAATCTTCTCTTTGGTTCTTCCGCGCGCTGTTTTGCGGGTGTGTTCAACCGTGAGTTTTTCCGGTGCGTTCTTTTGGAACCCACCGGTGATTGGATTCCAGAACTGCACAACGCCCTCTTTTTGAATCTCAATGGGCTTGAGCAGGTATTCGTCGCGCTTTGCGTTGTTCAGGCACATGCTGATGGGGCCTTCTTTGGTGGCCACCATAAACACACAGCCATCCACCCGGTCTTTTTCAAGGTGGCAGGCGTCCATGAAGTTGTGAATGAAAAAGGACAACTTATTGACCTTACCCTTGGACTTGAGCAGATTGCCCTTCATTTCCCAACCTTTTTTCATCAACCAGGCTGCGCTTTCAGGCAACAGCGAAGGCGTCTTGATGACGGTGTCAATGATGGACTCCAAGGCGCGGCGCTTGTTGGTGCGGTCGAAAACCGTTTCTGCTGTCGCGTTGATTACCTTGCGAATGTAGGTGGGGTCGTCGAAGAGATCGTGCACTTTTCCGTCGGATACCAGCGTCATGCCATAGCGGTTGCAGGAGGAATGACCGATGTCTGCCAGATCGAAATTGATGTTGCAGTCGGCGCCCTTGCGGATTTGATCCGCCACAGAGGCCTGGGTAATGGCAAAGCCACGCTCAGCCAACACGCCACGGCCGGTGTCTGCCTGCAACTGGAAGGAAGACAAACGAACCACGTCGCTGTGTTGCACAAAAAAATCAACAACCTTTGGAATTTCATGGAAATTGCCATCAAACACCGTGGTGTTGAAATAAACGGCAATTGGCAGACCCCGGGCGCGGTTGATGTATTCCAGACGCACTTCGTTGAGATCTACCTCGGTGGCGTAGCCTTTGCGTTCTTGCGTTAGATCGACGTGGAAGGCCACATCCACCAAGCCTGCGGCAGACAACTCTTCAAGCATGTCGCGGGTGGCTTTAATGCCGTTGGTGAACAAGGAAGGACGCATTCCCACTTCGCGAATGCGACGAATAATGGCCACCAGTTCATCGCGCTTGCGTAAAGTGGGGTCGCCGCCTGTGACCTGAATGTCGGTGTTGGGGCCGTAATGGGCAAAAATCATGTCGATGCGGCGAAAAACTTCCTCAATGGGAATGTCTTTAAGCGCTTCCGAGCTTTCCGACAAATAGCACAGGGTGCAGTCAAGGTTGCATCGCTGGGTAATTTCCAACGCAACGCAGCCTATGCCCCAGCGTCTTCCCATGTATTGCTTGTCTGTCCAGAGGTCTAAATCTTGCATGCGTTTTTGTGCGCGCTGCTTGGGGGTCAGACCGTCTTCTTGCAGCTTGTACGGGTGATACGCTGCAATCTCCTCTTTTGATAAATAAGCATCCATCGCCTGTTCCTTCTGTATTCTGTTCAACTGCTCTTCCACTGGTGGGAAGATTTCTTCATCCGAGCAAAATTGTTACACAAAAACAGGCACAAAGGACGGCTACTGTCTGTTTGGAAGCACTCTTTTTTCTTTTGGAAGCAACTGCGCCCAAGGTTGGGCGTAACCGTGGACCATTTCGGTTCGTCCGCGGGCGTTTTCCAGCGCATAGCCTTGCTCTGACCACCGGAAAATAGAACCCTTGAGATTGTAGAGTTGAGTGGTTTGCATGAACGGGTGTTTTTGCTTGAGTTCGCGAACAAAGGCGGAACTTCGCCACCCTACAGAGCAATACGCCACAACATGCAGCGGTTTTTCAGGATGCCTGGCTTGCGCCTGCTCAATGTTCCGAAAAAGCGCTTGCCATGCCTGCTGTGCAATATCGGCACCTGATTTTTGCGTTTTGGCCTGTTGTTCAAGGACGGCCAGATCAAAGAGAATGGCGCCGGGAATTCGGCTGACTTCGAACTCTTCGGCTGTGCGCACGTCAATGAGGAACACCGAGGCTGAAGTTTGTTGCAAGGCCAACAACTCGGTCACGCCGAGTTGCGGCACATCGCCAAAGTTCAAGCCCACCATTAGCTCAATGGCGGCCAATGTCATCACGCTCAGACGCCTTCCAGCTTCAGTCCGGCGTGTTCACGCATCAAGTGGAAGGTAATTTCCGGCCAGCGTTTTTGCGTCGCCTCAAGGTCAAAGCGTGATGTCATGAGGAAAGCATCGGTGTTGGCGGCATCCTTCACCATGCGGGCTGCATTGTGATCCATGAATTTTCGCAATTCATTTGGCTTTTCAGAAGACACCCACCGCGCGCCGGAGAAGCGAGCCGGTGACAGGCGGACTTCCACGCCATACTCGGTTTTCAGGCGGTGTTGTACCACTTCAAATTGCAACTGGCCCACGGCGCCCAACATCATTTCACCGCCCATGACAGGTTTGAACACCTGAATGGCACCCTCTTCGCCCAATTCCTGCAAACCTTTGGCCAACTGCTTGCTGCGCATGGGGTCCTTCAATTCAACCACAGAGAACATTTCAGGTGCGAAGAACGGTAGACCGGTGAATTGCAAGGCCTCGCCTTCAGACACGGTATCGCCCAACTGCAGGCCGCCATGGGTGGTCAGGCCGATGACGTCGCCGGCATAGGCTTCATCCACACGGTCGCGGCGTTGCGACAAAAAAGTCACCACACTGGTGGGGCGAAGTTCTTTACCGGTGCGGCGCACCTTGAAGCGCATGCCGGTTTCAAACTTGCCGGAACACACCCTTACGAACGCAATGCGGTCGCGGTGCGAGGGGTCCATATTGGCTTGAATTTTGAACACCACACCGGAAAACTTGTTTTCATCAGGCCGCACTTCCCGGCTCAGGGCTTCGCGCGGCGCTGGTGCAGGGGCAATGTCCACCAAGGCATCAAGCACCTCCTGCACCCCGAAATTGTTAATGGCGGAACCAAAGAACATGGGGTTTTGTTCACCAGCCAGAAATGCCGCGCTGTCAAACCCGGGGGCAGCCACTGTCACCAACTCCATTTCCTGTTGGGCTTGGGCGAACTCTGCACCGAAGCGGGTTTTCAGTTGATCGATGTCGCTGCCGGAAATAATGTCTTCTTCCTGACCACGGCGTTGCCCACCCGGCGAGAACAGACGCATTTGGTCGGTGCGCAGGTTGTAAATACCATGGAAGCGTTTGCCCTGCCCCACCGGCCAGGTCATGGGGACACAGGGGACACCCAGCACCTGTTCGATTTCATCGAGGATTTCCAGGGGGTCGCGCACCTCGCGGTCCATTTTGTTCACAAAGGTAATGATGGGCGTTTTACGCGCCTTGCAAACCTCAATGAGGCGCAGCGTTTGCGGCTCCACGCCGTTGGCGGCGTCAATGACCATCAAGGCGGCATCAACGGCAGTCAGTACCCGGTAGGTGTCCTCGGAGAAATCCTGGTGACCGGGGGTATCGAGCAAATTGATGACGTGGTCGCGGTATTCCATCTGCATGACAGAAGAGGCGACTGAAATACCCCGTTGCTTTTCAATTTCCATCCAGTCGGAGGTGGCATGACGCGTGGCCTTTCTGGCCTTGACGCTGCCGGCAATCTGAATGGCACCTGCAAACAGCAGCAGTTTTTCCGTCAGTGTGGTTTTTCCGGCATCCGGGTGAGAAATAATGGCAAAGGTGCGCCTGCGGGCGACTTCCGTGGCAATTTGCAAAGCAACTCCGGCAAATTTTGTATAACCCGCAATTTTACCCTGCTTCTGGGCTTGGTTTTATTTCTTGGCCAGAAATGCTTTTATTTCACCCACAATACCGCGCCTGAAGGTGAGAACGCACAGCACAAAAATACCGCCCGTGATGACCGTCACCCACGACCCCACCCGCCCGGCAAGTTCATTTTGCAGCGTCACGATGACTGCAGCACCCACCACAGGCCCCAAAATGGTACCCAAGCCCCCCAGCAGCGTCATCAACACCACTTCGCCAGACATGTGCCAGTGCACATCGGACAAGGACGCCAGTTGAAACACCAGCGTTTTCGTGGCGCCAGCCATACCGGCCAAAGAAGCTGAAATGACAAAAGCCAACAACTTGAACTTGGCCACGTCATAGCCCAAAGAAATGGCGCGTGGCTCATTTTCACGGATGGCCTTTAGAATTTGGCCAAACGGCGAGTGAATGGTGCGGTAAACCATGGCAAAGCCAATAACAAAGATGGCAAACACAAAGTAGTACATCGCAAAACTGTCAGACAAATCAACAAGGCCAAACAATTTTCCGCGTGGCACGCCCTGCAAACCGTCTTCGCCGCCGGTCAGCTTCACCTGAAGCACCACGAAATACAGCATTTGCGACAAGGCCAAGGTGATCATGGAAAAGTAGATACCGGTTCGCCTGATGGCCAAACTGCCAAACAACCAGCCCAGCAAACCCGCCGACACGGTGCCAGCCAGGATACCCAGCTCCGGGGAAAGCCCGAAGTCGCGAACCAAAATGCCGCAGGTGTAGCCTGCTATGCCTAAAAAGGCAGCGTGCCCGAACGACAGCAAACCCGCAAAGCCTATGAGCAGGTTAAACGCGCAGGCAAACAGGGCAAAACACAACAACTTCATTAAAAACGTGGGGTAAAAAAAATGGGGGGCTGCCAGGCCGAGTAAAAAAAGAACGGCGAAAAGACTCATCTCACGGCCGTTGCTAAGGCCTTTTTTAACCACAGGCGCCGAACTCATTGCTGACCCTTTTTCATGTTCATTTTTACTCAGACTTTTCCGAACAAGCCCGCTGGACGAACCAACAGGACAATCACCATAATGACAAACACCACCACCGCCGAGGCCTCTGGGTAAAACACCTTGGTAAGCCCCTCAACAAGACCCAAACCAATGCCTGTGAGTATGGAACCGGCAATTGAGCCCATGCCACCAATCACCACCACCGCAAACACCACAATAATGAGATTGGAACCCATCAGCGGATTCACCTGGAAAACGGGTGCCGCCAAAACACCAGCGAACGCCGCCAGCGCAACCCCGAAACCGTAAGTGAAAGTAATGAGCAGGGGCACATTGATGCCCAAGGCCTGAACCATTTGCGGGTTTTCAGTGCCGGCCCTGAGGTAGGCGCCCAATTTTGTTTTTTCAATCATGTACCAAGTCAGGAAGCACACCGACAACGCGGCCACCACCACCCAGGCGCGGTAATAAGGCAGGAACATGAACCCCAGATGCACCCCCCCCGTGAGCAACTCAGGCACTTCGTAGGACAAACCCGAGACGCCGTATTGATCGCGAAACACACCCTCGAAAATCAGGGCAAGACCAAAGGTCAACAACAAGCCCTAGAGGTGGTCGAGCTGATAGAGCTTTTTCAACATGCTGCGTTCCAACACAACACCAAAAACACCCATCAACAAAGGCGACAGCAACAAAGCCCACCAATAGCCGATTTCAAACTTGGTCAAGGCAATCCAGGCGATGAAGGCCCCCATCATGTATTGCGCACCGTGCGCAAAGTTAATGATGTTCAGCAAACCAAAAATAATGGCCAGACCCGAACTGAGAATGGCGTAAAAAGAACCGTTGATCAGCCCGACCAGCAACTGACTGCCCAGCAAGGCTGAGGAAATGCCAAAAATTTCCATTTACCGCTCCATGCGGTTCACGCCCTGTGGGGCATGAACCTGTTTCAACGCAAGCTGCGCCTTATTTTTTATTGAGAATCAACGGGCACTTGGACTGCGACAAAGGCTGGAACGCCTCTTCAGCCGGAATGACTTGACGCACATGGTAGTAATCCCAGGGATATTTGGACTCTGACGGCTTCTTCACCTGCATCAAATACATTTCATGCACCATCCGGCCGTCGTCGCGAATGTAGCCTTTCTTGGCGAAGAAATCGTTGATGGGTGCTTTCTTCATGGCAGCCATGACTTTGCCGGTGTCGTCTGTACCCGCCGCTTTCACGGCTTTCAGATAATGGTAAATGGAAGAATACTGACCCGCCTGCACCATGGTGGGCATTTTGCGTTGCTTGTCGAAAAACCGGCGTGACCAAGCCCTGGTTTCTTCATTCAAGTCCCAGTAGAAACCTTCGGTGAGGTACATGTCTTGCGTGGCTTTCAGGCCCAGCGAATGAATGTCAGTGATGAACATCAACAAACCCGCCAGCGACTGCTTGGGCGTAATACCGAATTCAGCGGCCTGTTTAATGGCGTTGGTGGTGTCGGCACCCGCATTGGCCAGGCCAATGACCTGCGCACCAGAAGACTGCGCCTTCAGCAAGAAAGAAGAAAAGTCTGAACCGGGAAACGGATGCCGAACGCTGCCCAGCACCTTGCCGCCGTTGGCCTGCACCACTGCCGTGGCGTCACGCTCCAAGGCTTGCCCGAATGCATAGTCTGCCGTTAGGAAAAACCATGATTTTCCGCCCTGCTTGGTCACGGCTTTCGCGGTGCCATTGGACAGTGCATAGGTGTCATAGGTGTAGTGAACGGTGACGTCGTTGCATTGCTCATTGGTAATGGGCGTGGAGGCTGGGCCGTTCATAATGACAATTCGGTCTTTTTCCTTGGCCACTTTCATTACAGCCAAAGCAACAGAGGTGGTCACCAGTTCAGTGGTGGTGTCCACGCCGTCGCGCTCAAACCATTCGCGGGCTTTGTTGGAGGCAATGTCGGCTTTGTTTTGGTGGTCGGCCGTGACCATTTCAATTTTGAAACCCGGCTTTTCCTTGGCAATAAAATCATCAATGGCCATCTGGGTTGCCAGCACTGCACCCGAACCGGCCAGATCTGAGTAGGTTCCGGACAAATCAGTGAGCACACCGATTTTCACCACCCCGCCCGACATCTGCGCCTGGGCGCTCATTGATGCAGCCACCATGGCAACAGCCAGAGCCACTTGACTCAACGGTTTCATACCCATTCAACCTCTCCTTTTTTTTGATGAATTGCCTCGGTTAGACCCCGAGTGTTTGATGAAGCCAATCTATTTTTGCAGGCAGCTCTGCCTGCGCGATGGTCGCAATGACATTGCCATGCTCCAACACATAATGCCGGTCTGCCAACGGGGCGGCGAAGCGGAAATTTTGCTCAACCAGCACAATGGTGAAACCGCGTTTTTTAAGTTCTGTGACCACTTCCCCGAGCTTTTTTACAATGACAGGCGCCAAACCCTCGGTAATTTCATCGAGCAACAGCAAGCGGGCACCGGTGCGCAAAATACGCGCAATTGCCAACATCTGCTGCTCGCCTCCGGACAGCTTCGTTCCCGGGCTGTTGCGCCGCTCCTGAAGGTTGGGAAACATGCCGTAAATTTCTTCCAGCGACATGCCGTTGTCCCCAACCACGGGCGGCAGCAGCAAATTTTCTTCAGCCGTCAGCGAGGCGAAAATAGCGCGCTCTTCGGGGCAATATCCAATGCCTGAACGGGCAATCCGGTGGGTTTGCATGGCAATCAGTTCCGCCCCGGAAAACTTCACGGAGCCTGTGCGTTTGCCTACCAGTCCTAGAATGGACTTGAGCGTGGTGGACCGGCCGGCGCCGTTTCTACCCAGCAAAGTGACACATTCACCTTGGTTCACCTGCATATTGATGCCGTGCAAAATATGGGACTCGCCATACCATGCATGCAAATTTTCAATGGACAGCATGCCAGTGTTTTGCAGTGTGTTCATGCGGCACCTTCAGTGATGTGCATCTTGCATGTCCTCCGAACCCACGTAGGCTTCCAGCACCTCGGGGTTTTTTGAAACCGACGCATAATCGCCTTCGGCCAAAACACTGCCACGTTGCAGCACGGTGATGCGGTCGCACAGGTTGGCCACCACAGACAAATTGTGCTCCACCATTAAAATGGTTCTGTTCACAGACACTTTCCGGATCAGGGCGACAATGCG
>JBEIKS010000101.1:0-8270 GCA_040379625.1 Burkholderiaceae bacterium | reverse complement strand
GGGAATATTTTTAATGGTGCGGACGTTTTCCGTTACGTCTTCCCCGGTTTCACCATCGCCACGGGTGGCGGCTTGTGCAAGGACTCCGTCGATGTAGCGCAGGCTAATCGCCACACCATCAAATTTTGGTTCTACGGCATAACAAAGCGGTGATGCACCTGCAGGCAACTCCAGCCCATCCCTGACCCGTTGATCAAACGCTCTGACCTCAGACGCCTCGAAGGCGTTGTTCAGAGAAAGCATGGGCACCGTGTGACGCACTTGTCCGAAGACCTTGAGCGCAGGACCGCCCACTCTGGCTGTCGGCGAGTCCAGTGTTTTTAGATGAGGAGCACCTTGCTCAAGTGCCTCGAGCTCCTTGAACAAGCGATCGTATTCCGCGTCAGGCACCGTGGGAGCGTCAAGCACATAGTATTCATGGGCATAACGGTTCAGCAGTTGCCTTAATTCACTGGCTCTGCGGTTTTGCTCATTCTCGGCTGTTACCGAAGCGTCTTGCTCAAAATCGTCTTCAGGAAACAACGGTAAGGTACTCATTTTTTTATGAAAAAATAATTTTTGCAGCCATGTTTCCAGGCTTGAACCCAGCTTCTTTAAGTGCTTGGGAGCGTTCAATCATTTGGTTTTGAATGGTGATGAATGCATTGGCTGTGAGGGGTCTGCCGGCATCGTCCATCAAAGTACCTTCGTATTTTGTGGCAAATTCGTTGCCGAGTTCTGCAATGGCATGCAATGTGCCGATAGGGTCAGCACAGTTTGGAAGGTCAATGTTGAAACTAAGCACCCGTTTGCCGGGGGCTTCGTGAATTACAACGGTGGCCAACTGGCTGTCTGCAGAACCTTTTGTCCAATGGCGACCATCTGGATACCACTCTTTTGAGCGCAGGTCGCTCTCGAGAGACGTTAGCTCTGCCGACACTGGTAAAACACAGTGCAACCCAAAAAGTGCGTCCAGATTTGCCGCCAGTTTGTCCAAACGGTCTGCTTTGGCCAGCAACTCATTCATGTCCGGAAACTCGAGGTGGGAACCAAATACATCGGCCAAGGGTTGCACTTTGTTCAGGAACTCAGAATACTCAATGGCGGTCAGGCTGCCTTTTCTGTTGGTTAAAGGCAGTGTGAACCTTAAATTGCTGACAGTTTGATCCGAGCCGATGGGAACCCAGCCGTTATCCTCTTCGTTGGCCAGCGTAGCGTAGATATAAACGTTTTTCTTTCCCGCTTTGTTCAGGCTGTTTAACTCCGCGCTCAGACGGGTAACGCTGACAGGTTGTTCAAGGGAAAGATAAACAAAACCGAAAATCTTCTCCATCACCCCGTTGTCGAGTTCCTGGTCAAGAATTCGGTTGCCAAGGTTTTGCTGGTAGGCCTGCTGTACTTGCTCGTTGAACTGTCCGGTCGGTTCCAACCGGACATCGCCGTGAAGCAGCGGGTCAATGTCTGAGTGATCGTGCTGCAGGCTGCCCTGTTTTTTTGCCCGTTTGTCTTGAAAGAAGTTAAAGCCCAGCGTTGCAATAATTGCGATGCCGCCAATTAAAAGTAAGGAGGATTGTAAGTCGTTCATGCGGTTTCCGTTACCAACTTGACTGCCGAGTCGAGATCCACAGCAACAATTCGTGACACGCCCTGCTCTTGCATCGTGACACCAATGAGTTGTTGCGCCATCTCCATGGCAATCTTGTTGTGTGAAATAAATAAAAACTGGGTTTGCTCGGACATGCGTTTCACAAGTCTGCTGAAACGCTCTGTATTGGCATCGTCCAAAGGAGCGTCCACTTCGTCCAACAGACAAAATGGCGCGGGGTTGAGTTGAAAGATTGCAAAAACCAGCGCTGTCGCTGTCAGGGCTTTCTCGCCGCCCGATAACAAGTGAATTGTGCTGTTCTTTTTACCTGGTGGTTGGGCAAAGACCTGAACGCCTGCATCCAGTATTTCATCGCCCGACATCACCAAACGAGCCTCTCCGCCGCCAAATAGCTGCGGAAACAGCAAGCTGAAATGTCCGTTCACCGTGTTGAATGTTTCTTGCAAGAGCGCCCGGATTTCACGGTCGATTTTGCGAATCGCATCTTCCAGTGTTTCCGCAGCGAGCTGCAAGTCGGCGGTCTGTGCGTCAAGAAAGGTTTTTCTGTCGGATGCGGCTGCAAGTTCGTCCAATGCAGCCAGATTGACCGGCCCCAGCGCAGTGATCGCGTTGTTGAGTCGAGTCACATCGGCTTGTAAAATAGAGGCTTTTGGCAAGACTTCCAGAGTGGACAGATCGGCCATCAGCGCTTCGAGAGCCGCGTTGGCTTCTTGCATAAGCCCGATAAACTGCTCAACTTGCAAACGCGCTGCCTGTTCCTTTAGCGTGAGGTCTTGCAGACGGTCTCTGACAGGTTGGGCCTGACGATCCGCATTGCGTTCGTTGTCTTCTGCCATTCGAACATCACCGAGCACCGCGTCCAAGGCCGCCCTTGCAACGGACATACCCTCTTCCACTTCCACCCGGCGCTCCAGCGCAATCTCCAGACCCGCCCGGACTTCTTCATCGTTTTGGTCTGTGAGCTCAAGCTGTGTTTCTGCAAGACTCTCGACAATGCGTCGAACTTGATCGGCAGCCAGTTCAATGTCGCGTTTTAATTGTGCAGCCCTGGAATCCAAGGATCGCCTGGCGAAGTTGGCTTCTTGAAGCTGACGCTCCATGTCGCGCAATTGGGACTCCAGCGACTGCAGACGTCCTTCTGCGGCACTCTGAAGATCCTGCATCTCGGTGTAGCGATTAGAAGCTTCAGCCAGAAGCTCATCGCCTGACTCAAAAGCCACTGCGGCTTCTTCTTCCTGCGCTCTCAGGGTTGCAAGCTCGTCGTCAATCAGCGTGATTTCCAACTGCAGTTGGTCCAGACGTTGCTGTTGTCGCTGTGCGGCCTCTGAAAGCTTGAGCATTCGAATCTGCGCTTCATGGGCATGCCGTGTTGCAACCACAAGTTTTTGCTCGTAGGTCGCCAGCTCTGTTTCTGCCTGTTTGCTTTTGTTGGCGCAGGACACGCGAACAGATTCACTTTGGGCAACCAGCAATTGCAACGCTTTGGCTTCGCGCTCAAGGTTATCCATTTCCTGCAGGCGGGCCAGCCCGCCTGAGGATTCATCTTTTTCTGCGTAGAACGTCACGCTTTCCGTTGTTACGATGTGCCCTTCCTGAGTGACCCAGTATTCGCCTTGCTTTAGGGAACCTCTGCGGGAAATGGCGTCGCTCAGCGAGTCTGCCGTCAAGAATGCAGACAGCCAACGTTCAAGTGTCGCTTTAAGATTTGCGTCTTGGCACTGCAGCCTCGCAGCCAAGTGTTGCGTACTGACTTCTGCCCTTGCGAGGGATGGATTGTGGCTGGTGAAGCTGACCATGCCTTTTGGCGGATTTTTTGCAAAACCAGCGACAAAATCGAGCTTACCCACCTCAAGAGCGTTCAAACGCTCTCTGAGTACCGCCTCAACTGCTTTCTCCCAGCCGGGTTCAACCCTTAACTTTTGAAGAATTCGCCCTTGCTGACTCAGACCGTTTTCTTCCAGCCAAGGAGCGAGTTGGTCATTTTTCAACAGGCGCTCGTGCAATTGGCGCAGCGCTTCAAGCCGGGCCTGTGTGGCCACCAGTTTGTCTTGTTCCAGCCTTGCAGTCGCGCTTGCTTGCTCTAAAGCCTGGCGCGCCTCTTTCAAGGCATCTTGCAGGGCTTGCTTGTCTTCAGACAACGCTCTGGACTCTTGGGCCAGACTTTCATACTCTTCTTGAGCGGCCAGCACCTCCTCGGGCGCGATTCCCGTTGTCTGGTTTTTGTCCTGAAGCAGGCGCTCTCGGCGGCTCTGGGCCTGGGTGATTTGTCTGAGAGAGGATTCCCGTCGTTGAGCATGTATGCGCAAGTCCTGCTCAAGGCGCACCACTTCGTCTCTTGTTGCGTTGGCTTTTTGGCGCGCGCCATAAACCGATTCTCTGGCGGGGTCTATGTTGAGTTGTGCTTCTTCCAGTCTGTAGCGCGATTCATTGGCCCGTTCGTCTGCCAAGGCAACATCCTCGTCAAGGTGTTGCAAGCTGGCTTCAGCTTCTTGCTGGCGAAGTTTCCATTGCTCTTGCTGGCTCAACAGTTCGCTGACACGTTGGGCCAATCTTTGTCTGGCCTCTGCCATGACCCGAAGGTCGGCTTCCAGTTTGCTCACAAGGCGGTTCGCATCAAGAAACCGCTGTTGCTGGCCATCAACGCCTTGTTGGGCGTCCAGTTGCTTTTGCCGGAGCAGGATCAGTTCGGTTTGAGCCCTCACGGATTGTGCATTCAGTGCTTCAAGTTCGGCTCTGGCAGCTTCCATGGCTGCCAGACAGCGGTTTTGTTCCTGCTGGCCCTCTTGATAACGTATGGCCCACAACCGCCTTTGCTTTTGCGTTCGTTCCTGGTCTAGCTCTTTGTATTTGGAGGCGACTTCGGCTTGATGCCCCAAGCGGTCAAGGTTGGCATTCAATTCCCGCAGAATGTCATCCACCCTGGTCAGGTTGTCACGGGTGTCTTGCAAGCGGTTTTCGGTTTCCCGACGACGTTCTTTGTATTTTGAAACGCCAGCAGCTTCTTCAAGGAAGATTCTCAAGTCCTCAGGGCGAGCCTCGATGATTCTTGCAATCATGCCCTGTCCGATAATTGCGTAGGCTTTGGGACCCAGGCCGGTACCCATGAAAATATCTTGAACGTCTCGACGACGCACGGCCTGCTGGTTTACATAGTAGCTTGAGGTGCCATCTCGCGTGAGAACCCGCTTGACTGATATTTCGGCAAACTGGTTCCAGTGTCCGCCGGCCCGGCCTTCGTTGTTCTCAAAAACCAGTTCAACACTGGCTCTGGAGGCTGGCTTGCGGTTGGTGGAGCCGTTAAAAATAACGTCTTGCATGGACTCGCCACGCAGTTCGGAAGCTTTCGATTCGCCCAGTACCCAGCGAACCGCATCAATGATGTTTGATTTTCCACAGCCGTTCGGACCCACAACGCCTACCAATTTGCTTTGCACCGCAAAGGAAGTTGGATCGACGAAGGATTTAAAACCAGCAATCTTGATATGGGTTAGCCGCATCTTTAAGGCGAAGTGGAGTCTGCGCACGTATAATAGCAAACGAAGCAAGGTCTTCAGCCCGCCAAAACAGCTTCTTGATGAAACCGACCAAAAATTTCATCGGCTGTTTTCGTAACGACTTTTAAAATCAGCGATAAAAATGCCCTCTCTGCCAAGCAAACAGCTAGAAACTTTTCCCAATCCATGTCCAGAGCGTGATTATCATATTCACATGGAAGTGCCTGAATTTACTTGTCTTTGTCCTTTGACTGGGCAGCCTGACTTTGCCCATATCACGCTTGACTACATCTCCGACGAGCGTAATGTGGAACTTAAAAGCCTGAAAATGTACATGTGGTCTTACCGTGACGAAGGTGCTTTTCACGAAAAAGTGACCAACAAAATTGCGGATGACATTATTTCGGTCACTCAACCCCGCTACCTCAAATTGACTGCCCGTTGGTACGTCCGAGGTGGCATTTACACCACGGTGGTGGCAGAACACCGAAAAGAAGGATGGCAGCCCAAACCGCGCGTTGAACTTGACAGCTTTTCTCAAAACTCGCCAACAAGAGGCTGAAAACATGGCAAATCCAAGGCTTGCTTTGTTGCAGCCCTACCCGTTTGAGCGGCTCCGGGCCTTGTTTTCTGACGTCCATCCGGCCGTGGAGTATGCGAACATTAATTTATCGATTGGTGAGCCTAAGCATCCGACACCAGCCGTTTTGACAAACGCGCTGACGCAGTCATTGTCGGGTTTGGCGGTATACCCAACCACAGCAGGCATACCTGAGCTGCGCTCAGCGATCGCGAATTGGATAAAAAGGCGTTATGGCGTGGAGGTTCATCCAACCGAGCAAGTGTTGCCAGTGCTCGGTTCAAGAGAAGCACTGTTTTCATTTGCACAGGTGGTGCTTGACCCCAATGAGTCTGACGCACTGGTGGTCAGCCCCAATCCGTTTTATCAAATTTACGAGGGTGCAGCCCTTCTGGGTGGCGCCACCCCCCATTATTTGCCAATAGATGCCTCCGGGCAATGCGATTACGCTGCTGTTGCCTCTTCTGTTTGGGCGAAAACCCGCTTGCTGTATGTCTGTACCCCCGGTAATCCGACAGGAGCGGTATTGTCACTTGACCAATGGGCCGTTTTGTTAAAGGCCAGTGACGAGTACGGCTTCGTGATTGCGGCAGACGAGTGTTATTCGGAAATTTACCTGAACGAGTCGCAACCGCCTTTAGGCGCTTTGGCGGCAGCCCAAATGCTTGGGCGCCCCGACTTCAAAAATCTGATTGTGTTTTCCAGCCTTTCCAAGCGTTCCAATGCTCCTGGGTTGAGATCTGGTTTTGTGGCGGGCGATGCTGCATGGATAAAAGCATTCCTGACGTTCAGAACCTACCATGGCAGCGCAATGTCCCCAACCATTCAGCAGGCAAGTATTGCCGCTTGGAATGATGATGACCATGTTCGAGAAAACAGGCGTCAATACCTGAATAAATTCAATGAGGTAACGCCAATTCTTAAAGCTCGGTTCGAGGTTGAAAAGCCAGATGCCGGATTTTACCTCTGGATGAAAACCGAGGTGTGCGATCAGATTTTCTGTAAGCAGTTGCTTCAACAAAAAAATGTAACCTTGTTACCAGGATCGTTTCTGGCCAGAACCATCGACGGATTTAACCCGGGTGCTGGGCATGTTCGCATTGCCTTGGTGGCTCCACTGGATGATTGCGTTGCAGCAGCACATCGAGTTTTAGAACTGAAAAATTAAATAATTTCAATATTTTAAGGAATATACCTAATGAATAACCTGCAAACCTTAATTGACAATGCCTGGGAAAATCGCACTGAGTTTTCACCTTCAAAAGCGCCTGCAGACTTACGCGAGGGTGTTAATCATGTACTTGAAGAGTTGAATGCAGGTCGTTTGCGCGTCGCAGAAAAAATTGATGGTGATTGGGTAACACACCAGTGGATCAAGAAAGCCGTTTTGCTGTCATTCCGCCTAGAGGACAACAAGCCCATGGGTGCCGGTGGATTTACACAGTTTTATGACAAAGTACCTTCCAAGTTTGCTGATTACACGGAAGAAGATTTTCGGGCGGGTGGTTTCCGTGTGGTTCCGCCGGCGGTGGCTCGCCGTGGCAGTTTCATCGGTAAGAATGTGGTGCTCATGCCCTCCTACGTCAATATTGGCGCTTATGTGGATGAGGGCACGATGGTTGATACCTGGGCCACCGTGGGTTCCTGCGCTCAGATTGGTAAAAACGTTCACCTCTCCGGAGGCGTTGGCATTGGTGGGGTTCTAGAGCCTTTGCAAGCCAATCCCACCATCATCGGTGACAATTGTTTCGTAGGTGCACGGTCTGAAGTGGTTGAAGGCGTGATCGTGGAAGAAAACTGCGTGATCTCCATGGGTGTTTATATTGGCCAAAGCACAAAAATTTATGACCGCGAAGCTGGCACCTTCAGTTACGGTCGCATTCCGTCCGGTTCCGTGGTTGTTTCAGGAAGCTTGCCATCGGCTGACGGCAAATACAGCTTGTACTGCGCTGTGATTGTAAAACGCGTGGATGCTCAAACCCGCGCCAAAACAGGTATTAACGAATTGCTGCGCGGTGCCTGATCCATGTCCATCGTTGTTTACGGTATTGCAAATTGCGAATCAGTAAAAAAAGCATTGCGCAGTTTGGCTGATGCGGGACTTGTCCACTCATTTCACGACTTCAAGAAGCTGGGGGTTCAAATGCCGCTGCTTCAGGCCTGGTTTGATCAGGTGGGTTGGGAGCCGCTCTTGAACCGTAAAGGAACCACCTGGCGTCAGTTGTCCGAGGCGGAAAAAGCCTTGGCCGTTGATGCCGGAGGCGCCGCCACCTTAATGCTTGCAAAACCCAGCCTGATCAAGCGCCCCGTTGTTGTTCGCGAGGGCCGGGTCACGGTGGGAAAAATGGATTTTAACGAATGAATTGTATTGAGGCTCAGCAGCATTTGCGCAGCGTCAGGGACTGGGTGCGTTATTGCGTGACTCAAATGAACGCAGGGCAGGTTTTTCATGGTCACGGTTGTGATAACCCTCACGATGAGGCGGTGCATCTTGTCTTGAATGCATTGCGCCTGCCGGTGGACACCATTGAAGTCTATTACGAGGCGGTGGTTCTGCCCTCCGAAGGTGAGCGAATCGCCGATTGGCTGCAAAAGCGCGTTGTTGACCGCC
>JBEIKS010000100.1:0-8289 GCA_040379625.1 Burkholderiaceae bacterium | reverse complement strand
CCGGCGTTTTGCAGAATCACCCTTCCTTGCAAGGACATTTGTTGCAGGGTTTCGACATGGTCAGCGACCCATTCATCGGCAACGACAACCAAGCGTTGGGCACCGGTTCAGACCGCGACGCAGACCCCTCGGACCCAGGCAATGGCGTTACAGCGGCTGATTTGCTGGCAGACCCCGATTGCGGTCGCATTAGCAACAGCTCATGGCACGGCACGTTTGTGTCGGCGCTTATCGCTGGCAACCCTGCTCAAGACCAACAAGTCTTCCCAATGAACTGGCATGGTTATGTTTTGCCCGTCCGGGCTTTGGGAAAATGCGGAGGTTTCACCTCCGACCTGTCTGACGCTTTGAGGTGGTCAGTTGGACTGGCTGTACCCAACACACCAATCAACAGGACCCCCGCCAAGACAGTCAATATGAGTTTGGGCGCCACAGGCGCCTGCAACACGCGCCTGGAAGGCGCAGCCGTGAATGCTGCTGTCGATGCCGGGGCTGTGGTCATCGCCGCAGCGGGCAATGCGGGCAATGCGGGCGCAGCGTTGGACAGCCCAGCCAACTGCGACAAGGTCATATCCGTGGGTGCACTGGACGAAGAGGGTTTGAAAGCCAGCTACAGCAACTTTGGCAATAACCTGACCTTGATGGCGCCAGGCGGTGAGAATTCCTTCCCGATGTGGTCCGCCTCCAACAGCGGAACAGCGGGTCCGACCACCAACACCTACGGCCAGAAAATCGGCACCAGTTTTGCAGCCCCCTTGGTTGCGGCAACCGTGAGCATGATGCGCACGCTCAACCCCGCCCTGACACCTGCCAACATTCTGGCAATTTTAAAGCAGACCAGCCGTCCATTTTTAAGTATCAACGGGGCGACTGTTTGCGCACCCACCACTAGAGGTGCCTGCCAGTGCACAACCAGCGCATGTGGCAGCGGCATGCTGGATGCTGCGGGCGCAATCAGCGCCGCAAGAGGCAATGCGACGCTTGCAAATTTACTGGGCCCAACCATTGTTGCGCCAGGGGCCTCACAACAATTCGATGCCTCCCAGAGCTTTAACCCCAACGGCGGCGCCTTGAACTACGCCTGGACGCTGGAGAGTCATACGACCAATCAACGCCCTGTTTTAATGGATGCAAATTCAGCAACAGTGAATGTTCAGTTTCCCAACGAAGCGGGTGCATACCGCTTGAGCCTCACCGTGAGCAACGGTAACAGCAGTCACACTGTCAAGAAAGACATTCTGACGGGCGTTGCAGGGACAGCCAATGCGGACATTGTGGCGTCCTTAACCAACCTGGTTTCAGGCGCCATCATTACGTCAGCAACAGGCGCGGAAGCAGGTTTGGACAGCACCCCCGGCGCAAGCGCAAACAACACTCCGGCTGACCCGTCATCCGGTGGCAACGCTGCAGGCCCGTCGACTCAGTCATCGGGCGGCGGTGGTGGCGGCAGCCTTCCCATCCACGCTTTTGGTTGGATGGCAGCAGGACTTTGGCTGCTTAGGCGCCAGACTAAAGCTTAGTCGGCGCAGGTTTGCTCAGCCATCCATTGCGGGATTGCATCCATTCGGAGAATCCTTTGAAACTGTAAACGACATCGTCCCAGATATCAGGTTGGGTGAGCAGCACAATTTCTACCGCCCCAACCAGCACAGCACCAGCCACCAAGGTTTTGGTATTCATGATCAGCGCCTCCACTCTCCAATACTATCCCAAACATGGCGCAAGACACCACGAGAGGGAGGGAAAATGTCGGCGGCTTGGTTGCAGGCACATTGCAGCACGTTCAATCCGCCAACTCGATTCAAGGTTTTCCCCATGCTTCGAAGCTCGAATAAAACATCCAGGGGGGGTTCGGCAGCCGTATCCACCGCGCTGCACAATTCTAGCATGCGCTCTAAAAAACCGGGAAACAGGCTGACACGGTTGGTGGGCAAACAGGCACTGACACCTTCCCACTGCTTTGCAAGCACGATGGCTTGTTCAATGCTCTCGGCTCGCACCTTGATGACTTCACCGTGGGGACTGGTGACATAGAACTCAGACAACCCGTCGGTATCGAGTCCGGGGAAAAACTGGTCTATTTTTTTGCAGTCCAACCCATCTATCTCTCTTGCATCATTTAACCCGCTTATATTATTTTTTAGAAGTCGGGATTTGTCACCCCCTTCGTTGAGGGGGCACAACAATTAGCAAGATTTTTTTCAATTATTTGAAGGGGTTGAGGCGCGACCCGAGGAAGTAGCGCACAACATCGGGCACCGGACGCAAGCCGGCCACCGCCACTTTATTGACCCACCCCGGAATGCAGATAGGCTTGCCTTTGGAGACGGCTTCGTAACAGGCCTCCACAACGGCTTGCGCATCTTGCCACATGAAATCCGGAATTTTGTTGGCACTGTCACGGGTCCCCATGACATCATGGAACTCCGTTCTTGTGAAACCCGGACACAGCGCAGTGACGTGAACACCAAAAGGCTTCAACTCCATGTCCATAGATTGGGAAATACTCAAGACATAACTTTTTATGCCGGTGTAGAGCAGACTGGCCGCCGGTGGCGCATACGCCGCAATTGAAGACACATTGACAATACGTCCATAACCGCGGGCCTTCATACCGGGAACCACTGCGTGGGCCAACTCGGTCAGCGCGGTCATCATCACTTGAATTTCAGCTGCCAACTCACTCCAAGGCACCTCAGCAAACTGATAACTGCCGCTCATGCCTGCGTTATTGACCAAAAAATCTATCTGCAAATTGCGCTTATTGAGTTCCTTCATCAAGCCCTTAACCGCTTTCGGGTCTGACAAATCTGCTGCAATTGCATCGCACTGTATTGAATGGTCTTCTTTCAGGCGTTGCGACAGCGCCTCCAGCTTTTCAACCCGCCGGGCCACCAAAACCAGATTAAATCCTTGTTTTGCCAAAAATCTGGCAAAAGTTTCGCCAATACCTGCAGATGCCCCGGTGATCAAGGCCGTTTTGTTACCTGTTTGCATCTATGTCTCCTCTATGGTGTGTGTTTTATTCGTTTCTTTTCTTGATGTGCCTGTCAATCACGTCGGTGACCGAGCCGCTTTGTGAAAATTGTCTTGCAATACGTTCAGCCCGTGCAGCGTCTGCGGGAGGGAGTTCTGCAGCCAAACGTCCCTTGAATACACGTCCGGCTTCACTGCCCAATTCGGCGCTGTAGATGTAGAGCGCCTGAGCCATCACCTTTGACTGGGGAACACCCGTTCCTTCAGAGTACAACTCGCCCAGACTGTGCGTGGCCTCCGCATCCCTGTTGTCTGCAGCGTTGCTCAGCCAGGCGGCACCGACTTTTTCATTGACGTCCACCCCCAAGCCATTCACATACATCAGACCCACCGCACCAGCGGCTCTTTGATCCCCTTTTTCGGCGAGGGTCAAAAACTCGCGGAATGCATTCTTGTAATCCTTGCGTTTGAACGCTTCAATTGCCATAAAGTAGACTACGTTGTCTCTGGCAGTGAATGAAAACGCCACCATACTCAAAATAATCGCAAAAAAAGCGACAGCGGCAATGATAAACAGGTTTTTATTCATATATCTCTAAACAACCCAAGCACTTTTTCGTGCATTGTCTCTATGCGCCATTAAACCAGATGTAAGACCACTTGTTAGCCAAAAAATGCCCGAGAACAAGATAAAAAAACTGCCTGACATCGTTTTCAACTTGATCCATGTTCCCCCTCAAATCAGGTTGCTGGTGTCTTTTGCTTTTGCGTTCCTCGTGGTTGGTCTTTTTTCAATTGCTCTGAAACGGGCTGAGTTCAAAGAACCGCTGCAATTTACGACCGAACTCAATGAACAGACCGTAAATTTCAAAAAACAATTTTCCACACCTCCGATTGCTTCCAACGCAAATCAAGACTTGCAGATTTCCATCAAAAACTCGTCTAGAAAACCGTTCGAAATCCATTTTTATTCCAACGTTGTAACTCGAATGGACAGCGCTTCGGCGAAAACCCTTACGGGTGAGACTGTTATTGTGCGGCGTGAGAAAACCTGCCTTGACTGGTTTATTGGTGATGCCTCTGCACTGAACCTGACCCTGCCCCCCCAGCAAACCGTTTTGCTCAACATCAAGGCCTCAAGCCAGATCAAGGGGGCGCTCAGGCTGACAGCAGTTGATGAAACTGCATTCCAGAGAATGCAACTGACCACCGGCCTGACTGTGGGCGGATTGGCTTTGCTACTGGTTTTGGCCGCCATATTTTCATTCGAAATCTTGAGACTGCTGGGTCAAAGTGTGGGCTGGTTGCTGATACTGTCCACCCTGCTGCATATGACGGTAGGAACCCTGTTTCTGACCGACGACAACTTCTCCAACCTCTTCTCCATCAGCGCAATGCTCTGTACGCTGTTTGTGATGCTTGAATATGTAACCTCCGCCCTCACACTGCGATTGGTGTCGCCAACCACCCCGAAAAAGTACATCAAGGTCGGTTATCTCTCCATTGTATTGTTGCCAAGCGCCTACTTGTTGCTTTCGTTGGTGTTTTCCGCGTACACCCGAGAACTTGCACTGGCCTTTATTCTGGGTGCATTGGCCTATCGTTTCTGGGGTTTGTTGCGCCAATCCTTGGTCTCGCCTGATGGTATGAGTATTTTAGCGGGCGACATCATGAATTTCATTCAGTGGTGCGCCCTGTTTGTATTTTTGTACGGGATGACAGACAGCACACCTCTGTTTTTCGCTACGGTGGCCAACACCATCGTTCGATTGGTGACCGTAAAGCTGCTTCACACAAGGCGTCTGATGCGCACCCTGAAAAGCCAACAAATGCAGGAATCGCTTCAAAGCCTGCGGATCAGGCGCGGTGGCGAACAAAAACTCATGGACACCCGGGAAAGCCTGTCCGGTTTCCTGCATGACATTCGGCAACCCTTAAGCGCCATTAATTTTACCGCTCAAGCCCAAATACGGCTGGCGCAAATGGCCAACCGCGACGATGCCCTGTGGCTGCGGATACTGGCTGCCCAAAAAAGTGTGGATGAAATTCTCGACAGCCTGATTGGCCGCATTCGCTCGAACCTGAAGCAATCCACAAGCTTTGAACAAAAAGAAATTTCCCTTCACGATCTGGTGTCACCAATTGCTGACGAATACAGGGAACTCATCAAACAACGCGACCTGGCGATACATTTTCATGCCAGTGAGTGCTCAGTTCTCGTCGATGTGGTGGCCGTTCGCAGAATTGTCAGAAATGCAGTGGACAACGCCTTCAAACACTGCCGAACCGGCAAAATCCTGATCGGATGTCGCCGCACAAAAACAGGCGTCATCATTCAAGTCTGGGACACGGGTCCGGGCTTCTCAAGTTACGCACAAAACCTGCCCACCACAGGCTCACACACCGGCAACAAGGTGGTGTTCGACTTGGTCAGATCCATTGGCGGCCAGATGGAAATCAAGAACGTGAACTACCGCCACGGTCTTTATAAAACCGGTGCAAAATTCGAATTACGTTTCCCGAAAACCCCACAAAACACCAGCCCGCAAAAAAGCGAAAGTGCAACAGGCCGTTTGGTGACAAGTCGCTACCAGGGGTTGATTATTGACCTCGAACCCGATGAGCTGACCCTCACACTGCAAGAAAAATTAAGTGTGGAGATGTGCGAAACCAACCTGACGAACAAGCAAAAAACCATTTTTGAAATGATAGATGACAACATTTACCCAGTGTTCGTGGTTGTTATTTTAAGAGCCAAGCACATGGGCATTGAGCGGATACTGCGTGAGGGCATCAGGCACCACGGCGCAGCCACCCTGCCCTTCATCTACATCAACCCCAACGACGTTGTGCTGACAGAAGATGACTGGGGGCAGGAAACCGTGATTGGCAAAGCCTTCAACGAACCCGAATTCATTATCCGGACCATTCGGGTGCAAACCGGGCTGAGCAGGGAAATATTTGAAGACGGTCGCGCAGTTACAGTTTGAGGTATAGGCTTTCCAGCTCATCAAGTACGCGGGCCATCAGGTCCGCTTCTCCTTGTGCCAGGCAAGTCTGCAGAACCTCAGCAAGCACCTCGTTGTCTTCGCGTCCGTTCCACTGCTTCTTGTAAGTACCTTGCTTGTAACCATGGCGCTGGCGGAAACGGTTCAATGCGTTTTTGCCGATGTACTGCAAAAACAGTTGGTCCATATTGAGACCGAAGGCATCAGCCAACTCCAGAAACTCCACCAGCAAAGAGGCACCCTGACCGCCAGCAAAAGCGGCGGAGCGCATGGCGAGACGGTCAATGCAAGCACGCCGCTCATCATCGGTAGAAACGGTTTGCGTGGAAGCGGCGGCAAACTCAAGCAACTGGGCAACATCCCGTGCCACTTGCTCGTTGGCTGCCAAAGTCATTTCATGGGACATGACGAAGTGCCAGATATCGACCACCTCAAGAACACACTGGGCCATGTCGGGCTGACTGGCCTTCCACCACTTGTAACCAAAATGGTCCATCAGTTCGCCACATTCCACCCAAACGGCCCGCGACCAGTTAAAGCCAGCTTGACGCCACTGGGGGTTCACCACCTGATTAAATCCATCCTGAAGGGTCAGCATTTCGCTGACCATGGCTAACCTGTTCATTACTTTAAACTCCAATACTGCACACTGTTGAATTAAGGTTTCGAAATGTACGCCGTTGCCGCTTTGTTGATCAATGCTTTCGTTTGGGGGCTTTCCTGGATGCCCTTCAAAGCACTGGCGCTTGCCGGTTTACACCCCCTCTGGTCCACCGCTCTGATCTACAGCATTTCCAGCGCCGTGATGATAACGCTGTGCAAAGAAATTTTCTGGTCACTCAAAGAAAAATCCGGCTTCTGGATGGTTGCAGCCACCGCAGGTCTCACCAACGCCTGCTTTAATACGGCAGTCACCTTGGGTGACGTTGTAAGGGTGATATTGCTGTTTTACCTAATGCCAGTGTGGGCTGTTTTACTGAGTCGGCTGGTTCTGAAAGAAAAATTGACACCTTTGAACCTTGGCAAGGCCTGCCTGGGCGTTCTGGGTGCGGCGGTCATCACCGGCGGCATGCAAGCCGACCAACCGCTGGCACTCAATCCGATTGACCTGCTGGCAGTGGCCGGCGGTTTCTTGTTTGCATTGAACAATGTGCTGTTAAAAAAAATGTCGCACATGGATGGCAAGCTGATGACCTTGGCCATGGTCTCAGGCGCCTGTTTTACAAACCTGGCCCTCGCGCTTGGATTAATGCATGCAGGCCTGATTGCCGAACCCGCCTTGCTTTCAGGCGGAAACCTGCAGGTGCTGCTGCTGTGGTCGCTGCTGTTCATGGCAGCCAATGTTTGTTTGCAATACGGAGCCTCGCGTTTGCCCGCAACATTGACGGCCGTATTGATGCTCAGCGAGATCGTCTTCGGTTCAATTTCAGCTTGGTGGATGAACCAATCGGAAATCGGCACAAAAGAACTCTTGGGAGGCGGATTGATTTTAATGGCCGCCCTGTTGGGAAACACACAGAAAAAACCACTTTCAACGCACATTTAACTTTAAAAATCGTTACTAAGCCCCAAATTCAACGAAAGAATGCGAAAAAAAGCAGGATTAGCTCATCGGATCACTTTACGGGCGGGAAAAAGCTGTTATAGTTCATTCGCACGTTTGAGTTGTTTAATTTCTCGCTGGTTGTTTAAATCTTCTGCTCCGCATTTGGTTTTTCGTCTGCTTGAATTTCTGGCTTTTCAGACCAAACATCTCATTGCGGCAATGCACAGTTTCATTTTAAGGATTTAAATTCATGAGCGTACAAACAGGCACCGTCAAGTGGTTCAACGAGGCAAAAGGTTTTGGTTTTATTACCCCCGATCAAGGTGGTGATGACCTTTTTGCCCACTACTCCCAGATTCAAGGCAATGGTTTCCGCAAGCTTGCAGAAAACCAGCGCGTAGAGTTTGAAGTGGTTAAGAGCGACAAAGGCTTCCAAGCCAGCAAGATCCGCGCGATCTGAAGATCTGAAGTACGCCAGTACTTAAGATGATGAAAGGAGTCCTCGGACTCCTTTTTCGTTTTCAGAAACCCCTTTCAGGGTTTCAACAAGATGATCAGTGCAATGTCTTTCCAACACCTGTCCAGGTTTCATCCAGAATTTCAGCAACTCTCCATCCGTTCATGAACGGCACATGGCCCTGCCTGTCTTCCAAAAACTTTTGAATGACGCCCACAACACCAGAGTCCATACCGTCCACCAAGTTACGCGCATCCGCCTCAAACTCGCTGATGTCCATTCCCGGGTTTTCTGTCTGTATG
>JBEIKS010000099.1:0-8463 GCA_040379625.1 Burkholderiaceae bacterium | reverse complement strand
TATACCAATATGCTGAACGGGGCCCAGCAACTGAAAGTGGCGAAAGCCGGTACGGTGGGCAATGTAGCGGTGGTGGACTACGCTGTTAAGCCCAAATTGCCTGTGCGCCCCAAAAAGTCTCAGGTAGTGGGTTTAGCTGTTCTTGCAGGTTGTTTTCTAGGCATATTGGCAGCGCAGGTTATGGCGTTCATGCGCTCAGCCGTACGAGACCCCTCGAAGCTGGAAGCTGCCACCGGTTTGTCTGTATTCTCAATTGTGCCATTGAGCCGGGCGCAAGAAGACGCGGAACGCAGTCTTAAAAGCCGCTCTGACTCCGTCGGGTTGTTGGCGGTAAAGGTGCCCGGCGATCCTTCCATTGAAGCCCTGCGCAGTTTCAGAACAGGTCTGCAGTTTGCAAACATAGATGCGCCAAACAGTCGGGTATTGATCACTGGTCCAGTACCTGAAATCGGCAAATCTTTTGTATCAGCCAACTTTGCTGCCATCATGGCGCAGGCCGGCAAGCGGGTTGTTCTGATTGACGGCGACATGCGAAAAGGTACTTTGATGCGCTACTTTTCAGGCCAACAATCAGGCGGCAAAAAGCCCTTGGGCCTGAGTGATGTCATTTCGGCTGAAACCAGCTTTGAAAAAGCGTTGATAAAAACCGAACTGCCCAATCTGGATGTACTGGTCAGCGGTACTGTGCCGCCTAACCCGTCTGAACTGCTCATGCATCCGCGCTTTCTTGAGTTGCTGCAGAAACTGGATGCTCTGTATGACTATGTGATTATTGACAGCCCGCCGGTGCTGTTGGTGAGCGATGCCTCTGTGATTGCGCAACACTGTGCCGCCACTTTTATTGTGGCCCGTTACGGTGAAACCAGTGTCCGTCAGGTTTCAGACAGTCAAAAACGCTTGAGTCAAGCAGGGGTGGGCGTAAATGGTCTGCTTTTCAATGGCTTTCTGACCAACCGGGGAGCTAACTACTACGGTTATAAATACGGTTACGGTAAGTACAAAGACAGCTACGGCGCTTACGGTACCTATGGTGGCCTGCCCACAAAAGGGCAAGCTGCATGACAGTGCTGACCGTTATTTGTACGGCCAATATTTGTCGCAGCCCCATGGGTCAGGTGATTTTACAAAGCAAGGCCCGCGAAGCAGGCTTTGACGTTGAGGTGCGTTCAGCTGGTGTGCAGGCCTTGGTCGGTCGCTCACCAGACAAACAAGCGTTGGGCGCCCTGATGCGCGCCGGCTACGCCGTGCCTGAGGGCAAACGTGCTGAGCAGTTGTTAATACCCAATATCAGCAACAGCAATTTACTGATTGTGATGGAAAACCGACACAAGCAATGGGTGATGCAAAGATTTCCTAACCATTCCGGTAAGGTCTGGTTGATGGGGCAGTGGTTGGGTCCCGTTGAGGTAGGAGACCCCATAGGGCTGGGCGTTGTTGAGTTTGATCGCTGTTTAAGCCTTCTTGAAAGAGCGGTGGACAGTTGGATACCCAGGCTGTCACTGGTCTTGTGACACATCAAAATCAAGTGTTTCCACCCCACAAAAAACGATTCTTCAGAGCCCCCTTGTGGTTGTTTTATTTTCTATATTTTTTGAAAGCGTTCGTATGAAAAAATTAATTGCAACAACCTTTTTGGTCAGCATCGCTGGATTGTGTTTTGCGCAAAGCGCCGGAGTTGAGGGCAGTGCTGCAGCGTCGGGCAGTACGGGCGCAACTGCAACTGCGACTACCAGTGGTGCAGTCAGTGCGGGTGCCGGGGTTTCAGGTACAACTGCTGCCACAGCGGCCACGGCAGCGGCCGCAACAGCTTCTCCACTGGCCGCCGCCACCGCCGCCATTGGCGGCATCACCGCAGGCACCATTGGCGTGGCTGCCGCTGTGGTGGGTGCAGCAGTGGCTTCTGGTGTTGTCGGCGGAGGAGGGGCCTCCGGCACCGTTGCAGCCACTGGCACCGTCAAATAAGTTAGCCCCGCCACTAAAGAAACCCGCTCCGGCGGGTTTTTTGCATTTTGAGGGGTACCCACCCCATCAGCGATTTCGCATTGCCCTTTCAATTTATTCGTGGAGTCCAAACTGTGTTCCCTTCCTTGCTGAAAAACAGCCGCTTTGGCGCCTTGCTGTCCGCATGTTCCGCCCTGTCTGCGCTGCCCCTGCTGTCTGCCTGCGCCGGCCCCAGCGCTGTGGCACTGGAAAGCCTCATTGAGGTGGTGAAGCCCTCCACGGCGGTGGCCTCTGCGCCCTTGAGCCCGCAATACCAGTATTTGCGCATCACTGCCAACGGCAAACCCGCCTTGATGGTCAGGGGCACGGCTTCGCCAGCAGCGCTGGCACAAGGCGGCAGCACTTGGTATTCCGCAGACAAGGAAGTGTTGGAGCTTAACCAAGGGCGCATCAGCCTGGCACTGGGTACGCCGGTTGAATGGCGCAGTGTGCAGGCCGCCTGGCCTGCTTGGCCGCAAACCAACGAGGCTGTGTTTTACCAACGCCAGCGAGATGTCACTGCACCTGTGCGCTACGGTTTGAATGAACGCATGCGCTTGCAAAAATTGGCGCAGGGCCAGCCGCGCTTCTGGTTGCAACCCGCTGGCAAAGCAATGCTTCCAGCCGATTTAAGCTGGTACAGCGAAACCATGGAACCACAACAAGGCGGGGGCGCTGCCTTGCCGGTGGCCTTGTTTGGCGTGCAGGGCAGCGGGGCGCAAGCCCGCGTGGTGTATTCAGAACAATGTTTGTCGGCCACTGTGTGCCTGAGCTTGCAAGAATGGCCCGCCCAATGAACACACTGAAAAAAACACTGAATAACATGGAAAAAAAGAAATCTGCGGTGTGGTTTGCAGCCTGCCTGCCTCTGTTGTGCCCCCACGCCCACGCGGCTGAACTGGTGTTGCAGGGCAGCGGCCAACGCGCCAGCGAAATGCTGTTGAATGCGGCAGCCCCTTTGGGTGCGGAACCTGTGTTTTACGAAGCCTTGGTGTTCACGTCGCCATCTGAGTTGCCTGCACAAGAACAACTGAAAAACCGCTTGCTGCTGGACATTGAACGGGCCTTCGGTCGCCAGCACCCCTTGCATCAGTTGTTGAGCAAGCAAACGCCCACCGGGCGGGTGTTGTTGCCATCGCAGTTTCCGCAGCGCATGGCGGTTGATCCGAAAATAGATCCGGTGTTGAAGCCAGACCAGCAATTGCGCTTGATGACCCGGCCCACCGCGCTGATGGTGCTGACCTCGCGGGGCGCCTTGTGCCGCTTGCCCTATGCAGGTGCCCGGGAAAGCATTGATTACATCGCCGCCTGTTTACCCAACATCAACAGGAACAACGCACAGGTACGTTTGGTGCAACCGGATGGCAGCACTGAAGCCTTTGCACTGAGCCACTGGAAACGTTCAAAGCACAGCCTGCCCATGCCCGGTGCCTGGTTGTGGGTGGACACCGCAGAGCCCGCGGGCAAACGCCTGCCCGCGGATTTTAATACCCGCATGGCGCAGTGGTTGGCGTTTCAGGGGCCGGGCTTGGCACTGGCCGATGCAGACACGCTGAACCGCGCAGGTGCCGTGACGCTGCAAGGCTTGGCCTTGGCCAAACCGCAGACCTTGCCCGGTTCGCCCGGTGTGTATGAAAGCCGCGACTTGCCTGTGACCAGCAACGATTTCGGCATGACAGGTTTGCTGCAAACACCCACTGCGCGCATGCGCAAGGAAGGCAACTTCACCTACACGCAAACACGGGTCAGTCCGTATGTGCGCTACAACGTTATTTTTCAGCCGTTTGAATGGTTGCAAACAGGTTTCAGGTACAACGACATCACCAACCGCGGTGCGGCAGACCAACCCGCACTTGATAAAAACATTGATGTAAAAGTGCGTTTGTTCAAAGAAACCACCTACACCCCTGAGTTGGCCTTGGGCATTCAGGATTTGGGTGGAACGGGTCTGTTTGGTGGTGAATACCTGGTGGGCAGCAAGCGCCATGGCGATTTTGATTTCAGCGCAGGCCTGGGGTGGGGGTACACCGGCAAGGCGGGCAGCTATTCCAACCCGCTGTCTGTGGTGTCAGACAAATTCAAGACACGCCCGAATGCCTTTGAGTCGGGCGACTTTGGCGGCACTTTCAGTTTCAGCACGTTTTTCAGGGGGCCGGTAACGCCATTTGCCGGTGTTCAGTACCACACCCCCATCGACAAACTGATTTTAAAAGCCGAGTTGGACGGCAACAATTACCAATCGGAACCGCAAGGCAACCGCTTTGAACAAAAAAGCCGTTTTAATTTTGGTGCGGTTTACCGGTTGAACAATTACGTGGATTTGATGGCTGGCTTGGAGCGGGGCAATCAGGCGCAAATCGGTATTGCGGTGAATGTGGATTTGCTGGGGCCGCAGTTGCCTAAAATCCGCGACCCATTGCTGGTGCCTGTCAAAGAGAAGGTGGATAGCGCGCCTGCGAACTGGCAAAAAGTGGCGGATCGGATTGCGCAGCAAACCGAATGGCGGGTTGGTAAAATTGAAAAGGCGGGTGACGATCTGAATGTCTACCTTGCAGAGCAGGCTGGTTTTTACTACGGACCTCAATTGGACAGGGCGGTGGCCTTGCTCAACGAAGAAGCGCCTGCCGAGGTGGACGATTTCAATATCGTTTATACAACGCGTGGCCTGCCCATGGCGGTTCAGCGGGTAGACCGCGATGAATTTGTGCGCGAACAAACCCAATGGCTGCCACCTGGCGAGCGCGAAACCTTGGTGACCTCCCTGTCGCCAGCCGAGATTCCCCGCAAGGCTGAAACAGTCTTTGAACAACCTTTGCCTTTGTACACGGCTTCCCTGAGTCCTTACTATTCGCAAACGCTGGGTGGCGTGCGTGGCCTGTTGTTTTACCAAGCCGGTGCGGTGGCAGACTTGAAGCTGAACCTGGGGGAGCGGACCTGGGTCAATTCATTCCTGAAATTCCGTATGTTGGACAACTACGCCAGCTACGAGGAATTCCCCAGCCCCAGTACCTTGCCCAGAACGCGGACATTCCTTAAGGAGTTCAACACCACCAGTCGTTTCAATGTGTCTGTGCTGCAAGCCAACCACATGGAGCGACTCAGTGAGAACAGCTTTGGTCTGGTGTATGGCGGTTTGATGGAATACGCCTTTGGCGGCGCAGGTGCTGAATATTTGTACCGACCCTACCAAAGCCGTCTGGCCTTGGGTGTGGATGTGAACGAAGTCAAGTTGCGAGACTTTGACCAAAAGTTCTCTTTCCGCGACTACAGCGCAAAAACCGGCCACATCACGGCTTACTGGGACACCGGGTTTCAAGATGTTCTGGCCACCTTGAAAGTGGGGCAGTACGTGGGTGGCGACAAAGGCGTCACTGTGAATTTGCAGCGTGTGTTTAACAACGGTGTGGCCATGGGGGCGTACGCTACAAAAACCAATGTGTCAGCCAAAGATTTCGGCGAAGGCTCCTTTGACAAAGGTATTTTTGTGAACGTGCCTTTCGATTATTTACTGCCCAAGTCTACTTCCGGTGTGGTGAATTTTGCGTGGAGCCCGCTGACCCGCGACGGCGGCGTGCTGCTTCAACGCTCTCAGCAGTTGTACAATCTGACTGAAACCAGAGGGCGCCGCGCGCTGTATGTGGAGCCCGTTCGTTGAGATTTTTTTAGTGGTGCTGGGTGGGTGGCGTTCAATGAGTGATGTTCAATGAGTGATGTTTAATGGGTGGATTGCTGAGCTTGCGCTTTAGGGTGTTGTTGGTGTCTGTGTTGGGCTGATAGCCTATGAAGCCAGACCGTAAACAGGCTTATACTGCGCCCAAGGTAACAGTCTGTTAAACCCCACAGATAAAACGGTGTTGCAAACTTCTTAATTTAATCCACCCTTGTTAAAATTCGGCCATGAAAAAAATCTTTGTCACTGGCGCGGCCGGTTATATCGGCTCTCACACTTGTGTTGAGTTGTTGAATGCAGGCTTTGATGTGTTGGCGTTTGACAACCTTTGCAACAGTTCCAGCATTGCCATACAGCGGGTGGAAACCATCACGGGCAAGCGCTTGCCGTTTGTAAAAGGCGATGTTCGCAACCCGGCCAGCCTCACAGAGGTGCTGCAGCAGTACAAGCCAGACGCGGTCATCCACTTCGCAGGCCTGAAAGCGGTGGGTGAATCGGTTGAAAAACCGCTGGACTACTACGACAACAACGTGCAGGGTTCCCTGAACCTCGTACGTTGCATGCAGGCGCTGGGCATCAAAAACCTGGTGTTTTCTTCCTCAGCCACCGTCTACGGCGACCCTGAATTCATTCCCCTGACTGAAACCGCGGCGCTGCGCACCACCAACCCCTATGGGGCCAGCAAGCTCATGGTGGAAAACATACTGCGCGATTTTTACGCATCCCAAGCCGGTTGGGGCATTGCCTTGCTGCGTTATTTCAACCCGGTGGGTGCCCACAAAAGCGGTTTGATTGGCGAAGACCCGCGCGGCATTCCCAACAACCTGATGCCTTTTGTGGCGCAGGTGGCGGTGGGGCGCAGGGCTGCGCTGTCTGTGTATGGCAACGACTACAACACGCCTGACGGCACTGGCGTGCGCGACTACATTCACGTGCTTGACTTGGCCCGTGGCCACTTGGCGGCGGTCAATGCCTTGCTGGCGTCGCCTCGTTTGGTGACGGTGAACCTGGGCACCGGCCAAGGTTGCAGCGTGCTTGATATGGTGAAGGCCTTCGAGCAGGCCAGCGGCAAGCCGGTGCCTTTCAATGTGGTGGCCAGAAGGCCGGGCGACATTGCCACCTGTTACTCAGACCCTGCGCTGGCCTTGTCTGAATTGGGTTGGCGCGCTGAGGAAAATTTACAGACCATGTGCGAAGATGCATGGCGTTGGCAAAGTGCCAATCCACATGGCTTTGAGGCTTGAAACAATGACAGTGCCCGCAGTAGACACCTGGTATGTGGTGTTCACCCGACCTAAAAATGAATCCCTTGCCATTGAAAACCTGCAGAATCAGGGGTTTGACGCGTATTTGCCCATGGCTTCGGTAAAAAAGCGCCGCGCCTTGGGCACGCTGGTGGTGGTGGAACCCCTGTTTCCGCGCTACGTGTTTGTGGCCTTGCAAAAAGGGGTGCACAATTTTTCTAAAATTCGCTCCACGCGCGGTTGTGTAGATTTGGTACGCTTCGGGTTTGAAGTGGTGCATTTGCCGCTGGGCTTTATTGAAAGCCTTAAAGCAGCAGAAAACGACGCCGGCCTTATTGACTTGCAAGCTTCAAAGCAGTTGCCACAGGGCACCCGTGTGAGCCTGCAGCATGGCCCCTTTGAAGGTTTGGTGGGTGAATTGCGCAACTACAAGTCTGCGGAGCGCGTGGTCATCATGCTCGATTTAATGGGCAAAAAAACCGCTGTAGAAGTGGCTGCAGACAGCGTGGAAAAAGTTTGAAAAAGCACCGTTAAAAACAATCTGAAAAATTCTCTGAAGGATGGGTAATGAGTAAAGTGGCGTTGATCACCGGTATTACCGGGCAAGATGGTTCCTACCTTGCAGAGTTTCTGCTGGCCAAGGGTTACGAGGTGCATGGCATCAAGCGCCGTGCCTCTTTGTTCAACACTGGCCGCATTGACCATATTTACGAAGATCCGCACCAGCCCAACCCCAAGCTGAAACTGCACTACGGCGACTTGTCTGATTCTTCCAACCTGACACGCATCATTCAACAGGTGCAGCCAGACGAGGTGTACAACCTGGGCGCGCAAAGCCACGTGGCGGTGTCGTTTGAAAGCCCTGAATACACCGCCGACGTAGACGCCATTGGCACCCTGCGCCTGCTGGAAGCCATCCGTTTTCTGGGGCTTGAGAAAAAAACCCGTTTTTATCAAGCCTCCACCTCAGAGTTGTATGGCCTGGTGCAAGAAACCCCCCAAAAGGAAACCACACCGTTTTACCCCCGCAGCCCCTATGCGGTGGCAAAAATGTACGCCTACTGGATTTGCGTGAACTACCGCGAAGCCTACGGTATGTACGCTTGCAACGGTATTTTGTTCAACCATGAAAGCCCGCGCCGCGGCGAAACCTTTGTAACCCGCAAAATAACCCGGGGCATGAGCAACATTGCCGTGGGTCTGGACCCGTGCCTGTACATGGGCAACATGGACGCGCTGCGCGACTGGGGCCACGCCAAAGACTATGTTGAAATGCAATGGTTGATGTTGCAGCAAGACAAACCCGAAGACTTTGTCATTGCCACCGGTGTTCAGTACAGCGTTCGCCAGTTCATTGAAATGACAGCCGCAGAATTGGGCATCACCCTGCGCTGGGAAGGTTCCGGCGTGAATGAAAAAGGCGTGGTGGCCAAAGTGGAAGGCGACAAGGCGCCAGCAATTAAAGTGGGCGACACCATGGTGGCCATTGACCCGCGTTATTTCCGCCCCAGCGAAGTGGAAACCCTGTTGGGCGACCCCACCAAAGCCAAAGAAAAACTGGGTTGGGTG
>JBEIKS010000098.1:0-8479 GCA_040379625.1 Burkholderiaceae bacterium | reverse complement strand
TTTACACTCACTGGTCCAGAGAACCCTCGGAGCCGGGATGGGGGGGGTTGTGTGAGCACTTTCTCAAAAACACACGACTGCTGCGGTTCGGTCAGGTTCAAACCCACTGTTTTCGCACTGTTTGCTGTGTCGCCCCCTTTTAGGCAGAGGTCTATTTCTTGCCCTTGTTCGTTGAGTAAGCCCACTGCAAAAGGAATGTGGAAGGGGGCTTTGGAGGCTTGTCCTGGCGTAGGAGGGCAAGACTGAGCCAGTGTCAGCGTGTAGGTCTGTTCCGCTGCGTCGTATTGGCTGGCAACCGTTACAACCGGCGTTCCGGATTGGCTGTACCACCTTCTGAATTGCACCAAATCGGCGTTTGGCTGCTGTTCCTGCAGCGCGGTTTCCATGGCGTTTACAAAATCATCACAGGTGACTGCCTGCCCGTCGTGCCTTTGGAAATAAATGTCCATGCCACGTCGAAAACCGGCTACCCCCAGCAAGTTTTGCTGCATTCTCACAACTTCAGCGCCTTTTTCATACACGGTCACCGTGTAGAAATTGTTGATTTCAACATAACTTTCCGGGCGAATCGGATGCGACATGGGCCCCGCATCTTCTGGAAATTGAGCCGCCCTGAGCACGCGCACATCTTCAATTCGCTTGATGGCACGGGCTGACTCTGCTTGAGCTCCGGTCAAGCCTGCCGCCATCATGTCAGCAGAAAATTCTTGATCCCGAAAGACCGTTAAACCCTCTTTGAGGCTGAGTTCAAACCAACTGCGGCAAGTAACCCTGTTGCCCGTCCAGTTATGAAAATATTCGTGTGCCACCACGCTTTCAATGTTGTCATAATCCACATCGGTGGCCACTTTCGGGTTCGCCAGCACAAATTTTGTGTTGAAAATGTTCAGACCCTTGTTTTCCATGGCGCCCATGTTGAAGTCGCCTACGGCGACAATCATGAAGCGGTCCAGGTCCAACTCCAGCCCGAATCTTTCTTCATCCCAACGAATTGACTTGATCAGCGATTGCATTGCGTGGTCGGTTTTGTCGAGATTGCCTTCCTCTACATAAACCTGGAGTAAGGCTGGTTTTCCACTTTTTCTGACGATGGTCTCTTCCTGGCACACCAGTTGTCCCGCCACCAACGCAAACAAATAACAAGACTTCGGGAAAGGGTCTTCCCAGAGTGCTTCATGCTGGCCATCGCCCAGCTCACTTTGCCCAATCAAGTTTCCATTGCTGAGCAACAGCGGGAAAGCCTTTGCATCGGCAGTCAGCCTGACTTTGTAGCTCGACATGACGTCTGGGCGGTCAGGAAAATAGGTGATGCGACGAAAGCCCTCGGCCTCGCACTGCGTGAAAAAATTTCCGTTCGAGACGTACAGACCCTCAAGGCGGGTATTGAGCTTGGGTGCAATTCGAACCCGGGTTTTCAAGCAACCCTGATCTGGCGTTTTTAAAATCGTCATACCCCGCTCACACACGCGGTAGTCTGCCGAGCCCAACGCAACACCATCAATTTCCAGGCAATCCAGTTTCAAGTCTTCCCCGGCCAGGAACCAGGTGTCCAGACTGCCGGCTTCACGGCGCCTGAAGTCCAACTCTGCTTCAACCACCGTTTCAGAGGGGTCAAGCAGGAAGTTCAAGCGAACATTGTCCACCCAATGGCTGGGGGGCGTGTATTCGCTGCGGCGAATCGTGACCGACTGTTCGGTGTTGCGCATGGTGCTGCTCCGGTGGCTTTACTGATCGTGGGAATGAGAGTGCGCGTGGCCGTGACCGTGGTGGTCATGGTTGTGATCGTGTGCATGCCCGTGATTGTGTGAGGGGTCATTGCAGGTGTGAACACGCCGGCGGTCCGCTTCTACTGGCGTAAATGCTTCATGTACCACATCAATGCGCAATTCCATGTGCGCTGCAACGCGCCGGGTCGCTTCGCAATCCAGAACATACAGATGCTCATGGGCTGCCATCATGGGTTGCCCCAGTTGCCCAAGTTTGATGCAGGCTTTCATTTGCGCATCGATCGAGCCTGAAAGCTTAAGCAGTTCTTCCACCGCAGGCGTGACAGTCGCCCAAAGGTTGACTTCCGCCACCAGGCGGTCGCCGGCTTGCAGGCTTTCGTCGAGGTGAAGAAATGCCAGTTTTCCGTTGGACAGTTTTACTTCGTGGGGCGGTGCCAGACGTTGGGCGTAAGTGAGTTCCAATGTAGGGGCGTCTTTTAACAAAACGCTGGCAATTTTGATGTGGTTAGCCACAATTCTTGTGTAGACGATATCTGACTCGCTGTGGGCGTGGTCGTGCCCACAGTCGCCGTGTGCGTGGCCATGGTCGTGATTGTGATGGTGGTGGTCGTGTGACATCTGGTTTCCAATGGTAGTGGGGGCTCTGCTGGGCTGGCTTAATCTCGAAAGTTTTCGTAGCTCAGAGGGGCGTCGGACACATCTTTTTTCAGCAACGCGATTGCATTTTGCAGATCGTCCCGTTTTGCGCCCTGAATACGAACCGTATCGCCTTGTATGCTGGCTTGCACCTTCATTTTGCTGTCTTTAATGGCTTTGACGATCTTTTTTGCCAGTTCCTGTTCAATGCCGTTCTTAACCGTGACGGTTTGCTTCAGTTTGTCGCCAGAGAGCTTTTCGGTTTTCCCAAAATCAAGGTATCTGACATCAAGATTTCGCTTTGCGCACTTGGTCAGCACAATGTCCTTGACCTGACCGAGTTTGAAGTCGTCGTCCGCGAAAACAATCAGTTCTTTTTCTTTTTGCTCAACACGGGAATCGGATCCCTTGAAATCAAAACGGGTAGCAATTTCTTTGTTCGCTTGTTCCACGGCATTTCGCAGTTCAACCAAATCTGGCTTACATACAACGTCAAACGATGGCATGGTGTTTTTTGCTCCTGAATCAGGTAATACCGCACTTCATGTAATGGCAGGCGCACTACAATAGAGGGCTAGATTGAATATAACCAAGATGATGCCAGATATTTGCCACGACTACAGTTTACAAAACCGTCACAGCTTTGGGCTGAAGGCTAAAACACGTCGGTGGGTCTCCGTTCATTCCGAAAATGAATTGAGAGAGGCCTTGGTGTCTCAGCGCCAACAGCGCGCTCCTTTGCTTTTTCTGGGTGAGGGCAGCAATACCGTCTTTACCCAAGACTTTTCCGGCACCATCATTCACCTCGCGTTGCGTGGCATTCAGTGGCTGGAAGACGACGCACAATTCCATTACGTAGAGGTGGCAGCGGGCGAAAATTGGCACGATTTTGTTGAGTACACCCTGTCTGAGGGCAAGCCGGGGCTTGAAAATCTGGCCCTGATTCCCGGTTCTGTTGGGGCTTGCCCCATTCAAAACATCGGAGCTTATGGTCTGGAGGTCAGTCAGCGAATTCACGAAGTTCGCATTCTGGACCTGGAAATATTTGCATTCCGCTCATTGAGCAAAGAGGAGTGCCGGTTTGCCTACCGCGACAGCGTTTTCAAACATCATTTGGCCGGTAAGGCGGTGATTACTGCGGTGGTTTTCAAGTTGCCCAAGGTGTGGGTGCCGGTCACTCGATATGCCGATATACAAAAATACTTCGATGAGCACGCCATTGCAGCCCCTACGCCCCGCATCGTATTTAACGCTGTTGTGAGTATTCGAACTCAAAAATTACCCGACCCTTGCATCACTGGCAACGCAGGCAGCTTTTTCAAGAATCCCATCATTGATGAAACAGTATTTGAGCAACTCAAGATCAAGTGGCCTGATGTGGTGTCCTATCCCCAACCAGACGGCAGGGTAAAACTGGCCGCAGCCTGGCTGATTGAGCAGGCCGGTTTAAAGGGGCAGACGGTAGGAGGCGCTGCAGTGTCTGAAAAGCAGGCCTTGGTGCTAATCAATCAGGGTGGTGCAACGGCAGACGACCTAAAGTTGCTGGTGCAGCAAGTGGTTCAAAAAGTAAGGCTCCAGTTCGCAGTGAATCTGGAGCCTGAACCTCTGCTGGTTTAAAGCAGTTTGAGGGTGTTAGCCAAAGTGGCAAACATAATGCACGTTATCCAGCGCTTCGATGTCGAAAGAGCTGTTTGCAGGAACTGAGAATTGCTGGCCGGCGCCATATGTTTTGGTGTCGGTTTCTCCCGCCAGTTTTACCTTGCAGGTACCGTCCAAAATTTCCATGATTTCAGGCGCACCGGTGTTGAACGTCAGTTTGGATGGCAAAATTACCCCGACCGATTTCCGCACGCCACCTTCAAGAATCACCGTGTGGCTGACGCACTTCCCGTCAAAATACACGTTGGCTTTTTTCACAACACTGACGCTGTCGAATTGACTCATTTTTTATCTCTCAATGGGTAGTTTATGAACCGCGTTTCTTGGCGGCGTTGGCTGCTATTCTCATGCGCAAGGCATTGAGCTTGATAAAGCCACCGGCATCGGCCTGGTTATAGGCACCACCGTCATCGTCAAAGGTTGCAATATTCTGGTCGAACAGTGTGTTTTTGGAGTCTCTGGCCACCACAATCACATTGCCTTTGTACAATTTCAGACGAACCCACCCATTGACGCTGGTTTGTGTGTAATCAATCAGGACTTGCAGCGCTTTGCGCTCAGGTGACCACCAGTAGCCGTTGTAAATCAGGCTTGCATAGCGGGGCATCAAGTCATCTTTCAGATGTGCGACTTCCCTGTCCAACGTAATGGATTCAATGGCGCGGTGACCCTTCATCATGATGGTGCCGCCGGGCGTTTCATAGCAACCGCGAGACTTCATGCCCACGAAGCGGTTTTCCACCAAATCAAGGCGACCAATGCCATGCTTGCCACCCAAGCGATTCAACTCTGTGAGCACTTCTGCTGGAGAGAGTTTTTTATCGTCAATGGCAACAATGTCGCCACGTTCGTATTCAAGGGTAATGTACTGGGCTTCGTCAGGCGCAGCCTCTGGCGAGACTGTCCAGCGCCACATGCTTTCTTCTGCTTCAGCCGATGGGTTCTCCAAATGGCGACCTTCAAAGCTGATGTGCAGCAAGTTGGCGTCCATGGAGTAGGGCGCGCCACCGTTAAGGTGCTTCATGTCCACCGGGATTCCGGCGTCTTCAGCGTAGGCCAACAGTTTTTCGCGCGACAACAGATCCCACTCGCGCCAAGGGGCGATCACTTTCACATCGGGTTTCAGTGCGTAGTAACCCAGTTCAAATCTGACTTGGTCATTGCCCTTGCCTGTGGCGCCATGAGACACCGCGTCTGCGGCGGTGGCATTGGCAATTTCAATTTGACGTTTGGCAATCAGTGGGCGGGCAATCGAGGTGCCCAGCAAGTACTCACCCTCGTAAATGGTGTTGCAGCGAAACATGGGAAACACGAAGTCGCGGACAAATTCCTCGCGCAAGTCTTCAATAAAGATGTTCTCAGGCTTGATGCCGAACTTCAGCGCTTTGGCGCGGGCCGGTTCCAGCTCTTCGCCTTGCCCCAGGTCGGCTGTGAATGTAACCACTTCGCAGTGGTAGGTGTCTTGAAGCCATTTAAGAATAACGGATGTGTCCAAGCCGCCGGAATAGGCAAGCACTACCTTGTTGATGTCGCTCATGTTGCAGGTCTGTGATTTCGTAGAAGCTCGAATTGTACTACTGAAACGTTTTGTCCAGAGCGGCTCACACCCGGCCGCAAAGTAAGTACTCCATCAAGGCTTTTTGTGTGTGCAAACGGTTTTCTGCTTCGTCCCAAACCACGCTTTGGGGGCCGTCAATCACATCTGCAGCCACCTCTTCACCCCTGTGTGCAGGCAGGCAATGCATGAACACGGCTTTTTGGTCAGCAACCGACATCATCTCCGAGTCGACTTGCCAATCGGCAAAGGCCTTCAGGCGCTCCTCATTCTCCGCCTCAAAACCCATGCTGGTCCACACATCCGTGGTCACCAAGTGGGCATTGCGGCAAGCGTCCATCGGGTCGGCAAACACCTCAAGGTGTTGGTGGGCCGCCTGTGCCCGTTCGCTCTCTATTTCATAGCCCGGGGGGGTGGAGATATTGAGCTTGAAGTCTAGTAATTCAGCCGCTTGCAACCAGGTATTGCAAACGTTGTTGCTGTCTCCTACCCAAGCAACCGTTTTCCCCTGAATGGGACCTCGGTGTTCAATGAAGGTGATGATGTCTGCCAAGATCTGGCACGGGTGATATTCGTTGGTCAGTCCGTTGATGACCGGTACGCGTGAGTTTGCCGCGAAGCGATCTATGATGCTTTGTTCGTAGGTTCTGATCATGACAATATCGCACATGCGCGATATGACCTGAGCCGCATCTTCGACTGGCTCGCCCCTACCCAGTTGGGAGTCTCTGGTGTTGAGGTAAATGGCAGAGCCGCCGAGTTGATGCATGCCTGCCTCGAAGCTCAGACGGGTCCGTGTGGACTGCTTTTCGAAAATCATGACGAGCGTTCTGTCTTGTAGCGGATAGTACGGCTCATAGCGCTTGAACCGGGCTTTAATGTCCACGGTACGCGCTACCAGATAGTCAAACTCTTCTCTGCTGAGGTCGCTGAATTGTAAAAAGTGATTCAAGGTCATCATCGCTGTCGCAGCCTTAAAACAAACGCTGCTTTTTTTCTAAAGCTAGATTCTACGCTGACACGGGCTCAGTCAGAAACTCCTTGATGAGTGGCGCGAGAATTTCCACCAATACATCAGCGTCCGATTGCGTCATGACCAAGGGAGGCAACAGCCGAATCACGTTGTCTCGGGTGACATTCAGGATCAAGCCTTTTTCCAGTGCACGAGCCACCAGGACACCACACGGACGAAGCAATTCAATGCCTATCATCAGGCCTTGGCCTCTGACCTCCCTGACGCCCGCGACACCAGACAATTCGCGCGTAATGCACGCGCGAATGTAGGCACCGATATTCTGCGCATTTTCCAGCAGTTTTTCGTCCTGCATCACGTTTAGCGTGGTGAGCGCAGCAACAGAAACAAGGGGTCCGCCACCAAAGGTGGTTCCATGGCTGCCGGGGCCCATGACGCCGGCGGCTTTTCCCCCGACCATGCATGCTCCGATCGGAACTCCAGAGCCCAGCCCCTTTGCCAGTGTTACAACATCCGGTGTGATGCCAGCGTGCTGGTAGCCAAACCACTTGCCAGTACGTCCAATGCCGCTTTGAACTTCGTCTATCATCAACAGCCAGCCTTTGGCATCGCACAATGCACGAAGGCCTTTCAGGTATTGCGCCTCTGCCATGTTTACGCCGCCTTCGCCTTGCAGAACCTCCAGCAGAACCGCATTCACCTTATCATTGGTCTGTGCGACATGTTCGATCGCCGTTAGATCACGGTAGGGTACGCGCACGAATCCGCCAGGCAGATCACCAAAGCCAGCCTTGGCTTTCGGACTGTCTGTTGCTGCCAACGTTGCAATGGTGCGACCGTGCCAGGCTCGTTCCATCACGATGATGTCCGGGTTCTCATTTCCGTTCTTGCCGCCCAGGTACTTGGCCAATTTAATGGCTGCTTCATTGGCTTCAGCGCCTGAATTGCAGAAAAACACTTCCTGCAAGCCCGATAGTTCGCAAAGTCGCTGGGCAAGACTTTCCTGCTCTGGAATCTGGAAAAGATTCGAGGTGTGGATCACCTTGGCGGCTTGTCGCGCAATGGCGGCCACCAGCACCGGGTGGTTGTGGCCCAGTCCGCTGACTGCGATACCCGACAGGGCATCCAGATATTTTTTTCCTGTGGTGTCCCACAACCAAGCGCCCTGACCGTGATCAAAAGCCACCGGTTGGCGGGCGTAGGTGGACATGACATGGGAAGTTACTGGTTTCATTTAAAGGTCTTTATGGAAACGATTTAACGGTGAGCCTTGCTGCGAAACCTGTCCAAAGGCGTAATGGCATCGGCTGGGCAGAGGTATTCGGCTGCAATTGGCTCAAGGGCTGTCGGTTCAATTTTAAGATCTGGGGACAGTGGCATGCTGGCGACATTATCGAGTTTCATAGAGTCAAGGTTATCGCGGCTCATCAAGGGCTCGCCTGGCGCCATCTCCATTGCCAGTGCCTGCAAGTAAGCCAAGGCCTTGGGCAACCCGATGATGGGGCGTGGATTACCACTGTAACTGGCGGCTATTTCAACCAGATTACGCAGCGTATAAACCTTGGGTCCTGTCATTTCATAGGTTTTTTCTTCCGAATTCGGATTGTCCAGGGTGTTGATCATGCCTTGGGCGACATCCTCAACGTAAACCGGTTGAAATTTGACGTCTGCGCCAGCCAGAGGCAGTATCGGCGCAAACTTTGCCAACTTTGCAAACAGGTTCAAGAATGCATCTCCTGCGCCAAATACCACGGAGGGGCGGTAGATGGTCCAGTTTAAAAAGCTGCCCCTGACCACGCGTTCGCCATCTGTCTTTGATCTGAGATACATGCTCGGGCTGTTTTGTGAACCAGTCACCCCCAAGGCGCTCATGTGCAGAAGTCGGCTAACGCCCATTGCCTTCATGTGCTTCACAATTCTCTGTGGCAG